>JAFXWI010000012.1 GCA_017542915.1 Paludibacteraceae bacterium | reverse complement strand
TCTCAGGCAGAGAGTCTGCGTCTTTTAACGGAGCAGATTGCAGAGAAGGATCGGATAAACAAAGCACTCGAACAGCGTGTAGCAGAACTATCCGCTCAGTTAGCATGGTTCCAACGTCAGCTGTTTGGTCGGAAGAGCGAAAAGATGCCGTTGATGGATCCGAATCAGATGAGTCTGTTTGACGAGCCGATTGCTCCGGAGATAGTCCAAGCACAAGAAGTAGCTACCGAGCAGATCGAAAAAGAGACACCGGAAGAGCGCAAGCAGAAACGTCAGAACCGTAAGATGATGGAAGGCTTGAAGGTGATAGAGCGGATAGTGCTCAAACCGGAAGGTGTCGATGAGACCTACAAGAAGATAGGCGAGGAAGTAACACGTGTGGTGAAGTATATCCCGGCTCAATTAGGTATCATTGAGTATGTCCGCGAGAAATATGCCAAGCCGAAAGGTACCGGCACGGATATCCGCATTGCTCCGATGCCTTTGTTCCCTATTAATAAAGGAATAGCAGACGCAACATTGCTGGCTGAGACCATTCTCAATAAATATGAGTATCACTTGCCGCTCTATCGTCAAGTGCAGCAGTATCACCACTTAGGTTTTAAGGTAAATGAGAGCACAATTGCCAGTTGGATCAAGCCGACAGCTGAGTTGCTTAGACCTTTGTATGACGAATTGGTAGCAGAGATCTTTAAATCCCATTATATCCAATGTGACGAAACGACAACTCCGGTAGTCGATAAGGAGAAGCACAAGACCGACAAGGAATACCTTTGGATGATACGAGCGGTGAAGGAGCGATTGCGATGTTTCCATTACGATGATGGCTCACGAGCAGGAGCGGTGATAGAGACATTAGCTAAGCAGCATCACTACATGGGATATTTGCAATGTGACGGATTTGCGGGATACGAAACGGCTTTCAGGAATAACAATAACGTGCAATTAGTCAATTGCATGGCACATATCCGTCGTCATTTTGAACAAGCACTCGATGAGAATCGTTCTGCAGCAGAGTTTGCGTTAGGTGAGATACAGAAACTATATCAGATAGAGCGCAATTGTACGGAATCCAATATGTCTGATGCCGAGCGTAAGCAGAAACGTAACGAATTGGCGCGACCAATCATGGCGCATCTCAAAGCGTGGATGGAAACGGAAGGCGTGAAGTTTAGCGAACGTAGCCTAATGGGCAAAGCCGTGACTTATGCTTATACGCGTTGGGATAATATGATGAGGTATCTGGAAGATGGCTCGTTGATGATAGACAACAATCTTGCAGAGAACGCCATTAGACCTATCACGCTTGGACGTAAGAACTACCTGTTTTGTGGCAACCATGAAGCAGCAGGATGGATGTCTGTTATCTGCTCACTCATCGGAACATGTAAGGAACATAATGTCAATCCACGTATGTATCTGAACGATGTCATCGCAAAGATGCCATATTTGACTGCAAATCCATTAAAGTCTCCCGCAAAATCTCAATTACGTCAACTCTTACCACACGTTTGGATCCAATCGCATCCAGAAGCTAAATTGGATGCATCCAATCAATAATCCACTACTCCAACTATACCATTAGGGCTGCAACATCAACGTTGCAGCCCTAACTTTATATAGCAACCTGTACTTTAATGGATGGTTACGGCAAGTGAGTCATGCCATTTCTTTAGCCATTCGTCGTGCTTGAGCGGGTCTCGTAGTTCGGCATCTGCCTTAGCAGAAGCCTCTTTGATAAGTTGGAAGGCATGACGTTGTGCCTCCGTTACGGAGTCCGGGTCTCGGTGTTCGGGCATGTGGGAGATGATCTCTTGGCCGAAACGGTTGGTGAGATAGAAACGGTGTCCGTTAGGCGGTAGTTTGCCTGTGTAGGTTTTGAACTTTTTGTTTAAGGTTGCTTTAGCCATATTGGTTGTTGCTTTAGTAGCATTTTAGTCCGTTTTAACCTCAAGATTCCCTCGGTTCGATTCTCTCTCGATAGTGTCTCGCTAGTCTGATTTGCGCACCCATGTGGAGTAAATGAAGAGAAATAAACGGGGGCTTGGAAATTCGTTGCAAAAATACAAAAAATATTTCATATATGCAAATTTCTATGACACCCCAAGTGCAATTTTTGTATAATTTTATACAAATTCTTGCATATATCAAAAAAAAGTAGTAAATTTGCACGCAAATTTGTTTTTAAGTATGGAATACAACTTTTCAGAGATTGAGAAAAAGTGGCAAAAGGCGTGGGAAGAAGCGGGCGTTTATTCCGTTTCGAATGAGTCCGACAAGCCCCATTACTACGTGCTCGATATGTTTCCCTACCCCTCGGGAGCCGGTTTGCATGTCGGTCACCCGCTAGGTTACATCGCTAGTGATATCTACAGCCGTTACAAACGTCTGAAGGGCTTCAATGTGCTTCACCCGATGGGTTTTGACAGTTATGGTCTTCCGGCAGAGCAATATGCCATTCAGACCGGTACCCATCCCGAGGAGACAACCTACAAGAACATCGCGCGTTATATTGAGCAACTCAAGAAGATCGGTTTCTGTTATGACTGGAACCGTGAGGTGCGTACCTGCGATCCGAAGTTCTATAAGTGGACTCAGTGGGCGTTCGTGCAGATGTTCAACAGCTATTTCGATCCCAAAACGCAAAAGGCGCAGCCGATCAGCAAACTGATCGCAGAATGGGAAGCCAACGACCCGAAATGGGCGACGATGAGCGAGAAAGAGCAGCAGGAACGCTTGATGAATTATCGTATCGCCTACCTGGCAGATACGAAGGTCAACTGGTGTCCGGCTTTGGGAACGGTGCTTGCCAACGATGAGGTGAGCGAAGGACTCTCTGTTCGCGGTGGTTTCCCTGTGGAGCAACGCGTGATGCGGCAGTGGTGTCTGCGTGTAAGCGCTTACGCCGGTCGTCTGCTGGAAGGCCTCGACCGTATCGATTGGACGGACTCGCTCAAAGAGACCCAACGAAATTGGATCGGTCGTTCCGAAGGCGCAGAGATGCAGTTCAGCATCAAAGGCCAAGACGAACCCTTCACGATCTTCACCACCCGCGCAGATACAATCTTCGGCGTTACCTTTATGGTACTCGCGCCGGAGAGCGAATACGTACAGCGTGTAGTGACCGAAGAACATAAAGCCGAGGTAGAGGAATACCTCGCGTGGGTGAAGCATCGTACGGAGCGCGAGCGTATCGCCGATCGTCGCGTAACGGGTGTCTTCACCGGTAGTTATGCCATCAACCCGCTCACACAGGGCGAGATACCTATTTATATCTCCGACTATGTGCTGGCCGGTTACGGAACAGGCGCTATCATGGCCGTTCCGGCGCACGACAGCCGTGACTATGCTTTCGCCAAACATTTCAACTTGCCGATCATTCCGTTGATCGAAGGCGCCGATGTGAGCGAAGAGTCGTTCGATGCCAAGGAAGGCAAGATGATCAACTCGGGTTTCCTCAACGGCATGGAGGTCAAAGAGGCTATTCAGGCGATGAAGGAGTATATCACCAACACCGGCATCGGTCGTGTGAAAGTGAACTATCGTCTGCGTGACGCGATCTTCAGTCGTCAACGTTATTGGGGCGAACCCTTCCCTGTCTATTATAAAGATGGCATGCCTTACACCTTACCGGAAGAGTGTCTGCCGCTTGAACTGCCGGAAGTAAGTGCTTTCCTGCCCACAGAGACAGGCGAACCACCGTTGGGCAACGCACAGTTATGGGCGTGGGACGAAAAGAATAAGAAGGTTGTGGACAAATCCTCCCTCTCTTGTGGAGAGGGTCGGGGTGAGGTTTTCCCGCTTGAATTATGCACGATGCCCGGTTTTGCCGGTAGTTCGGCGTACTACCTCCGCTACATGGACCCGCATAACGATGAAGCTCTTGTGGGCAAACAGGCGAACGATTACTGGCGTCAAGTGGATCTGTATCTGGGCGGTTCTGAGCACGCGACAGGACACTTGATTTATTCGCGTTTCTGGAATAAGTTCCTCTATGACCTCGGCTACGTATGCGAAGACGAGCCGTTCAAGAAACTCATCAACCAAGGTATGATCCAAGGTCGTTCGAACTTCGTCTATCGCTATATCGGCGAAGGCGCGACGGGTAACCTCTATATCAGTTACAACCTCATCGAGAACCCCGAATACAAGGGCAAAGTGCAGCCTATTCACGTGAACGTGAACATCGTCAACAACGACGTGCTGGACATCAATGCCTTCCGTGCATGGATGCCGGAGTTCAAGAACGCCGAGTTCGTCTTTGCGGATGGTACGTCGTCCGAACTGACCGGTTACACCGCCGGACCGAAGCAGTATATCTGCGGCTGGGCGGTAGAGAAGATGAGTAAGTCGATGTTCAACGTCGTGAACCCCGATGACGTCATCGCAAAGTTTGGCGCCGACACCTTACGTCTGTATGAGATGTTCTTGGGTCCGTTGGAGATGTCCAAACCTTGGGATACGAACGGCATCGACGGTGTACACCGTTTCCTCAAACGTCTATGGAATCTCTATGAGAATATCGAAGACGTAGAACCGACCAAAGACGAACTGCGTTCGCTACATAAGCTTATCAAGAAGATTACCTGGGATATCGAGAACTTCTCTTTCAACACGTCTATCCCAGCCTTCATGATTGCGCAGAACGAATTGAGCGCGCTCAAGTGCAACAAGCGTGCAATCCTTGAACCGATAGCAGTCCTTCTCGCCCCGTACGCACCGCATATCGCAGAAGAGATGTGGCACCGTTGCGGCAATGAGAGTTTTGTTGTGAATGCCGAATGGCCCGTTTGCAACGAGGCGTATCTGGTAGAGGACACGCAGAAATACCCTGTGCAGTTCAACGGCAAGGTGCGTTTCACGCTCGAGTGCCCGAAAGACACTCCGAAAGAGGAAGTAGAGAAACTTGTCCTCGCCCACGAAGACACCGCCAAATACCTCGCCGGCAACACGCCTAAAAAAGTCATCGTCGTTCCCGGCAGGATTGTCAACATTGTGATATAACGAATTTCTGTGTGAATGAGTGAATCAGTGACTTAGCGGGCAGCCATGATGGTTGCCCGCTAATCTTTTATAATTGTACATCCTTACTCTGCCAGATTGACAGCATAATACCGTACTCGGCCTTGCGGCGTGCATCCCGTGATAAATAGCACGCGGTCGCGTTCGGAGGCAGAGTTGGCACGGCGAACAATGTCGTCAAGGTCTTCTTCTGTGCGTACGGAGCGGTTATTGACCTTGAGGATGATGAAGTCCGAGGGAACACCGGCACTTTTCAGTTTGCCCGCTTTGAGGGACTTGATCAGCAAGCCGTAGTTGAGTCCCAGCCGCTCTTTCTGTGCATCGGTCAGTTCGGAGAAGGTGGCACCCAGGACGGACGCTTTGTCCTCGGCTGAGATGACTCCTGTGCCTCCTTCGCGGTTGGTGAGCGTTGCTTGAACAGTCATGGTCTTGCCATCGCGGAGCAGCGTCACACTCACTACATCACCCGGACGGTGACGACCGATATGTTCCTGCAGGTCGGTACCGGTCTTG
>JAFXWI010000011.1 GCA_017542915.1 Paludibacteraceae bacterium | reverse complement strand
CGTCTGCAATACGTAGCGACCGTGCGAGGTGTCAGGTGGATCAATGACAGCAAGGCAACGAACGTCAACAGCTGTTGGTACGCCTTGGAGTCCATGACGACGCCGACCGTGCTGATCTTAGGCGGCAAGGACAAAGGCAACGACTACAGCGAGATCGATGAGTTGGTGAAAGAGAAATGTCACACCTTAGTGTTCATGGGCTTGCATAATGAGAAGCTAAGAGAACATTTTGGGAAATTAGTCGAAAGTCAAAAGTCGAAAGTCGAAAGTCAAAAGTCAAAAGTCGAAAGCCCCATTCAGATCATCGACACGGACAACCTGCATGATGCGGTCATGGCGGCATATAACGCGGCGCATGAAGGGGATACCGTTTTGTTGAGTCCTTGCTGCGCAAGCTTCGATCTCTTCAAGAGTTACGAGGATAGGGGAGAGCAGTTCATGGCTGCCGTACGAGCACTATAATTTTGAATTTTAAATTTTGAATCTCATCGTGCCCAACATCAATCTTAAATATATTGACCGCACGTTCTGGGGGCTGTTCATAGCGCTCATCATCGTGGCTATCATCGCGCTTTTCTCGGCGTCGAGCACTTTGGTGTATATGCATCATTCAGCGTTGGGACCTATCGGACAACAGATGTTTTTCATCGTCTTAGGCGTCCTTGCGGCGTTCGTAATACAATATATCCCGTCCTATTGGGTGCGTTTTGGCGGATACGCTTTGTTGGCAATCAGTACGCTGTTGGTTTTCTCGACGATGATTCCGGGCAATCCGTTAGTGGTGACGATCAACGGTGCGGCGCGTTGGGTACGTATTGCCGGCATCACATTCCAGCCTTCCGAGTTGGCTAAGCTGAGTCTGATCATCGTCGTAGCCGACCAATTGGCACGTATCCGCACCGAGGAGGATAAGAAGAAATATTTCTTCCGAACACTGATCATTGCAGGGGTGGTGATGTTGCCTATCATGGCTTCGAACCTCTCGACTGCAGTGCTCATTGGATTGATTATCTTCTGTTTATGGATACTTGCCCGCATCCCATGGCAATACACCCTTTCGGTGGCGGGCATTGCGGTGGTCGCGTTGGTGTTGGGCTACGCGATAGTGGAGTTTGGCTTTGTCCGACCGGGCAGACAGATGAGCGGACCTTTCAAACGCGCTACTACGTGGGTCAGCCGTATAGACCGGCATTTCACGGATGAGGGAGGCTCTAAATATGTGCTGACGGACGATAATATCCAAGAGGTATATTCCGCTGTAGCGATAGCCCGTGGGGGGGCTTCGCCGGTGGGCGTGCTGCCCGGAAACAGCAAGGAACGCGATTATCTGCCTTTGGCTTTTGCGGATTATATTTTTGCGATCATTGTGGAGGAGTCGGGTGTGATAGGTGCAGCGTTTTTGATTTTCCTGTATTTGGCTATTCTTTTCAGGGCGTGCAATGTGTCGAGCCGCTATTCGGACATGCCGGCAATGCTGATGACGATGGGTCTGGCATTGATGATCACCTGTCAGGCGCTTATCTCCATGCTTGTGGCGGTGGGTTTGGGACCCGTGACCGGACAACCTTTGCCCCTCATCAGCCGAGGAGGTACATCGGTCTTGATCACGTCGATCTATTTTGGCATCATGATGGGTGTGAGCCGTGAGCAGAAAGAGTTACGCGAACGCGTACACGAGACCACCGCTGAGAGTCTTGAAGATGCACCTATTGTTACGCTGGAATAGGCCCTTAACGTTTTAACTAATTAACATTAGATATGCGATACCTAATATCCGGAGGGGGAACCGGAGGACATATTTTCCCCGCAGTGAGTATAGCGAACGCGCTGAAGGAACTGGATCCGGAGGCGGAGATTTTGTTTGTGGGTGCGCTCGGTCGTATGGAGATGGAGCGTGTACCGCAAGCCGGGTATAAGATCGTGGGTCTGCCCGTACGGGGCTTCAACCGTTCACAGCCGTGGAAGAACGTGTCCGTACTGATGGATCTGTTCAAATCGCTGCGGCAGGTGAAGAAGATCATCCGCGATTTTAGGCCGGATGTGGGAGTTGGAGTCGGCGGATACGCTTCGGGTGCCGCTATGTGGCAGGCTGCGAAGATGGGTATTCCTATCTTGCTCCAAGAGCAGAACGGCTTTGCGGGTGTGACCAATAAGATCCTCAAAAACAAAGCCTCGAAGATCTGTGTGGCGTACGAAGGCATGGAGCGTTTCTTCCCGGCGGACAAGATTATCCTCACCGGCAACCCTGTGCGTCAGAACTTGCTGAAAGGGGAAAAATCAAAGGTGAAAGGAGAAAAGAACCTCCTGATCATCGGCGGCTCTTTGGGTGCACGAACGATCAATGAGGCAGTGAAAGCGGCGCTTCCGCTTTTGGCTAAGAGCGATATTCACCTCGTTTGGCAGACCGGAAAAGTGTATTTCGAGAAATGCAAAGAGGCATGGACAGCTGCCGGTAGTCCGGGCAATATCGAGTGTCTCGATTTCCTGAGCGACATGCCGGATCGTTATGCGAATGCGGATTTGGTGATTTCGCGTGCCGGGGCCTCCTCCATCAGCGAACTCTGTCTGTTGGGCAAACCGGCTATCTTGGTGCCCTCACCGAACGTGGCGGAGGATCATCAGACCCATAATGCCATGGCGTTGGTGAACAAAGAAGCGGCGGTGCTGGTGAAGGATGTCGAGGCTGCGGAACAACTCATCCCGACGGCTTTGGAATTGATCAAGGACGAGAAACGCCTTCAGACACTTCACGAAAACATCCTCCAGTTGGCGCAGAAAGACTCCGCCAAACGCATTGCGGAAGAGGTGATGAAGCTGGCAAAGAGGCAAAAAGAGTGAATTTTTAAATAAAAAGACAGAAAAATGACGTGCGTTCTTGCGTATGTCATTTTTTTGTTGTAACTTTGCACCGCAAAGGCGAACAAACACAAATAACCATATACATCCATGAACAATTTCACCGCACAAGACCTCGAGCAGTTACAGGCTCGTGGCATCTCCGTAGAGAAAGCGGAAGCGCAGTTAGAATGCTTCCGAACGGGTTTTCCTGAGTTGGATATCGTAGCTCCGGCTTCGACGAAAAAGGGTATCTTGGCTCCTAAGCGTGCCGAGCAGGAGGAGTACATCAACGCTTGGCAGAAGTATTTGGAGGAGGGACACAAGATCCTCAAGTTCGTCCCGGCTTCGGGTGCTGCAAGCCGTATGTTCAAGAACCTCTTCCAGTACTTGGAGGACGGTATCGAGACGCCTTTCATTCAGGATTTCTTGGCACACAAAGATTGTTTCGCTTTCGGTCCGCAGCTCGCGGGTAAGGAAGGTCAGGAAGCCGTTCGTTACCTCTTGAACGACATGCATTATGGCGAACTGCCGAAAGGTTTGTTGCTCTTCCATAAGTACCGTGATGGTGCGCGTACACCGGCTTTGGAGCACCTCGTGGAGGGCGCGCAGTACTGCGTAGCTCCGGCTAAAGATGGTGAGAAACCCGTTGTGTATCTGCATTTTACGGTTAGTCATGACCATCTGCCCCTTTTCCGTCAGCATATAGCCGACAACTTGGCGAAGTTTGAACAGAAATACGGTGTTAAGTATGACGTCACTTTCAGCGAGCAGTTACCGTCCACCGATACCATCGCTGCTAATCCCGATGGCACGCCGTTCCGTACGAAAGACGGTAAGTTGCTCTTCCGTCCGGGTGGTCATGGTGCGCTCATTGAGAACCTCAACCAGCAGGATGCCGATATTGTTTTCATCAAGAACATTGATAATGTGGTGCCTGACCGTCTCAAGAAAGATACGATTCGTTACAAACAGATCCTTGCCGGAGTGCTGGTAACGGAGCAGAAACGCGTCTTCGAGGCACTCAAGAACCCCGACCTGAGTGACGAAGAGCGTGCGAAACTGAATCGTCCTATCCGTGTCTGCGGCGTAGTGAAGAACACCGGAGAACCCGGTGGTGGTCCGTTCCTTGTGCGCGATGAAGATGGTTCTATCTCTTGCCAGATTCTCGAATCGACCCAGATCAGCGATCCGGCACTCATGGCGCAATCGACTCACTTCAATCCGGTTGATCTCGTTTGTGCTATCCGCGACTACGAAGGCAAACCGTTCAACCTGCCGGATTATGTGGATCCGAAGACGGGCTTCATCTCCAGCAAGTCCAAGGACGGTAAAGAACTGTTGGCTTTGGAGTTACCGGGTCTCTGGAACGGTGCGATGGCTAAATGGAACACTATCTTTGTGGAGGTGCCCGTTTCGACCTTCAACCCCGTGAAGACCGTTAACGATCTCCTCCGCGAGCAACATCAGTAATACGTACCAAGTACCAAAAAAATATAGGGCGTGTCAATCGGCACACCCTATATTTGTTTTTCATGCTTATTCCTGCCGCTTTCGGCACACGATGGTTGCGATCACCGTGAGGCCGAGGAAGAAAGGATAGAACAACCACGGCACAATACTCATGGCGCTGATGCCTGCTATGCCGGACGCCATCAGTAGCTGTGCGCCATATGGCAGCAGTCCCTGTACACAACAGCTCGTGGTGTCTAACAAACTCGCGCTACGCCGAGGGTCAATATCAAACTTCTCCGCCACATGACGCGCGATGTCGCCCACCGAGAGAATAGCGATGGTGTTGTTTGCCGTGCAGATATTCGCAAAAGCCACGAGCCCGCAAATACTCCATTCTGCCCCTGCGGAACTCTTCAAGTGACGCGTCATACGGGAGATCATAAAGTCAAATCCGCCGTTATAACGGATCAGCGCAAAGATACCTCCCGCCAACAGCGAGATCAAGATCAGTTCGCTCATGCCCATGACGCCGTGCAAAGCCGCTACTTCCCAACTTATGAGGTCATAACTACCGTCAATAATACCGGTCGCACAAGTGAGCATGCAGCCCAAAGCCAACACCACTAATACGTTTATCCGGCATATAGCGCACACAAAAACAACGATATAAGGCATCACTTTCCACCAGAGGATCTCTCCTTCGGGGGCGATGCCCTTGGTGCTCCAACCCAAGAAGATGTACAGCACGGTAACAAGGATCGCTGCGGGGGTGACCATACGGATGTTAAAACGGAACTTATCGCTCATCCGGCATCCTTGAGACTGTGTAGCGACGATGGTGGTGTCGCTGATGACGGACAGATTGTCGCCGAAGAAAGCGCCTCCCACTACTGCCGCCGCCACCACCGGCAGCGTCATCGTCGTCGCTTCCGCCAAACCGGTTGCAATAGGCATCAGCGCTACGATCGTTCCGACACTCGTACCCATACAGATCGAAGTCAGACACGCGGCAATGAACAGACCCGCCAATGCAAAATTAGTCGGCAGGATGCGAAGCGTCAGATCCACCATCGCTCCGGCAGCGCCCATCTCTTTCGCTGTCGCAGCAAAAGCTCCGGCTAACATGAAGATCCAAACCATCAGCAGTAGCTTCGGACTGCCTGCGCCTTGTGAGAAGATCGAGATCCGCTCTCCCAACGGAATACCGCGTGTCAAACCCACGGCAATCATCGCCGTAATCACAAAAATAAACAGCAGCGGCGCATTGCTCACGCCTCCGTAATACGCGGAGAGCACAATCAGCAGCACAATCATCGCTGCAATGGGGCTAAGTGCCAATAACCCTTTTTTCATACTAATACCTATTTTACCTTTTGTCTAAAAACTTAATCAAACGTCCATTTGATACCTAAACACGGGTTGCACATGAATCCCGAACCGGTGAAGTTATAACTCAACTCGATCTCCGTTCCGATATTCAGGTTCGGGCATTTGAACCATCGTCCGACGTTGTACCAAAGCTGCGGCTCGGTGAGCAACACCCAGCTCTGTTTGTCCTGAAAATCCCGCTCACCCCATATATCCAAAAATCCGCTGAACCGCAAACCCGGAGCAAGACAGAAATCATCGCAGCCCCAAACGAACGTGAACTGCAACGGCGCTTTGTTCTTGAAACCGTTGTTGCTGCCTGCGATATATTTGTAGAGCAGCTCGAGATTGAAGATGTTCTTGTAATCAGCAGTGTGCAGACAGTAGTTCAGACCCACCAAACCGGCGTGGTTGATACCATAACCGATCATGCCGCCTGTGTCGGCTCTGCCTAAACCCAAACCGCCGTTGTATTCCACCTGCACGCTCAGATCTTTTGCCGGACTCTGATGCCAGAAATTCAGGCATCTTGCAATCTCTCCGTACGCCAAAAAGACCGTGTTCTTCGGGTCGTTCGGATGAATCGCGTAATCCATGTCGATGAACGCAAAAGTCGATCCCCACGGGTCGGTGTAGAACAACTCCACGGTGGTCGTCACGCGGTTTGAACGCTCGTTCTTACAAGCCGTGTTCAGATTGCCGAAGTCGTAATACAACTGGATGTTCGTTCCTGCCCATGACCCCAACGCACACAGTACAAACCCGATAACTAAACATATCTTCTTCATAACCTTCAACTCTCAACTCTCAACCTTCAACTTTCAACTACTTATATATCTCATTCAGCAGTTTCGCCAAACGAATACCTGCAATATACAGCTGCTCCTCCATCGGTTCGCGCCACGTGTATATATAATGATACGTGTTACCGTCCCAAATCTCCTGATATTTATAGATCGCATCGGTCATGTGATAGCAATCCACCAACAGCTGTTCATCGCTCATCTGCTCTATTCGTTTTTTGGAATCTCTGAACGTGTTTTGCAGCATCTGCGCGTACTCGGTGTAGCTGTAACCCTGTGATTCTATGAGATCTGTGTCCCAAACCGTGTGAAGCCGAGTCTCGCGTCCGAACCATTTCATCTTCACGTCATTGCCCCCGCGGTCGCTCATGTGCGCTATGTGCATCGGGCAATAACGGTCGCTGTTCAGGTGAACCAAAAATCGCAGAATATGATCCGCATTGCTCTCCGAGTATTTCTCGGTGATCATCTCCAACTCCAGCGAATCCAACACCCTAAACAGACTGCCGCCTTCTGACGGATAGTGTGTCAACGCGTCGGCTACGATGGAATCACTCAAACCGCCTTCGAAATCCTGAAAATGCCAGCCGTCCTTGATACTCTGCGGATAGATGTTGTCACTCTTGATCTCATCCGCCCAATTGGCATTGTAGATCATCCCTTGCGGACCTAAGATCTTGTCCACCGCCTTGCGGGCTTTGCGATGTAAGTTGTCGTACGCGATCTTGGCAATAATCCGATGTCCTTTTTGACCCCAGCTAAATGCCGGTTGTACAACTGCACACAGCATCAGACCCACTAAAAATAGAGAAATGGTTCGTCTCATGATATTCATTCATTTAAAATTGTTTGCAAAAGTACTGCTTTTTCCTGACATATGCAAATTTTTATTCGTTTTTATTTGCATATGTCCCAAAATTGTTGTACCTTTGTACCCGATTTGTGCGAAGGAGCGGTTGTGAGCCCCTTGGCCGTAAACATTTGTAGGTTTATTTTTTATATTTATGATTAAAATCACTTTTCCGGACAATTCAGTCCGTGAGTATGAAAACGGCGTGACGCCGTTGCAAATCGCTGAGTCCATCAGCAGTCGTTTAGCGCAAGACATCTTGTGCGCATCTATCAATGATCAAATCGTCGAACTGAACTATCCCATTAACGCGGACAGTTCTATCCGTCTCCACAAGTGGGAAGATGAGGAAGCCAAACATGCTTTCTGGCATACATCCTCACACCTCATGGCGGAAGCCCTGCAGGAGTTGTACCCGGGTATCCAGTTCGGTATCGGTCCTGCTATCGAGAATGGTTTCTACTATGACGTAATGCCGCCCGAGGGTGTGGTTATCAACGACACCTGTTTTGCTGCTATCGAGAACAAGATGCTCGAACTCCGCGCAAAGAAAGAAGCAGTAGTCAAGAACGCCATCTCTAAAGCCGATGCCCTCAAAGCCTTCGGCGACAAGGGTCAGACGTATAAATGCGAGTTAATCAGCGAGTTGGAGGATGGCAAGATCAGCACATATACCCAAGGTAATTTCACCGACCTCTGTAAAGGTCCGCACTTGTTGAGTACCGAGCCCATCAAAGCCGTCAAGGTGCTCTCTTGCTCCGCTGCGTATTGGCGAGGCGATGAGAAAAGGCCGATGATGACCCGTATCTATGGTATCTCTTTCCCCAAAAAAGCAATGCTTGACGAGTATCTCGCGCTCTTGGAGGAGGCGAAGAAACGTGACCACCGTAAGATCGGCAAAGAGCTCGAACTCTTTATGTTCTCCGACATGGTCGGTAAAGGTCTGCCTATCTGGCTGCCAAAAGGAACAGCGCTTCGTCTGCGTCTGGAGGATTTCCTGAAGAAGATCCAGAAACGCTACGGTTACCAGCAGGTCATCACGCCGCATATCGGAAGCAAGCAGCTGTATATGACTTCGGGCCACTGGGACCACTACGGCAAGGACTCTTTCCAGCCGATCACGACGCCGGAGGAAGGCGAGGTCTATATGCTCAAACCGATGAACTGCCCTCACCACTGTGCGATCTACAAGAACAGCCCCAAGAGCTACAAGGATCTGCCTTTCCGCTGCGCGGAGTTTGGTACGGTCTATCGCTACGAGCAGAGCGGCGAGCTCCACGGACTGACGCGTGTACGTTCGTTCACGCAGGATGACGCACACATCTTCTGCCGCCAAGATCAAGTCAAACAGGAGTTTATCCGCGTCATGGAGATCATCAACATCATCTTCAAAGCCCTCAATTTCGAGAACTACGAAGCGCAGATCTCGCTTCGTGACCCGAACAACCACGAGAAATACGTCGGTTCTGACGAGATCTGGGAGCACGCAGAGAACGCCATCCGCGAGGCTTGCAAGGAGATGAACCTGCCGGCACGCGAAGAGACCGGCGAGGCTGCTTTCTATGGTCCGAAACTCGACTTCATGGTCAAAGATGCACTCGGTCGTCGCTGGCAACTCGGTACGATCCAAGTGGACTACAACCTGCCCGAGCGTTTCGAACTCGAATATACCGGTGAGGATAACCAGAAACACCGTCCGGTCATGATTCACCGTGCGCCGTTCGGCTCCATGGAGCGTTTCGTAGCCGTCCTCATCGAGCATACTGCCGGTAAGTTCCCCTTGTGGCTCACACCGGATCAGGCGGTTGTACTGCCGATCTCCGAGAAATCCAACGAGTACGCATGGAAGGTAAAAGAGATTCTCGAGCAGCAGGATGTACGCGTCATCGTAGATGACCGTAACGAGAAACTTGGTCGTAAGATCCGTGATAACGAATTGAAACGTATTCCGTACATGCTTATTGTCGGTGAGAAAGAAGCGGAACAAGGACTTGTCTCTGTTCGCCAGCAAGGCGCAGAAGAGAAGGGTCAGATGACGATCCAAGAGTTCGCTGATTTCATCAACAACACCGTTAAGGAGCAAATGTCCGCTTACTAAGTGTTCAGTACATGGTTAGCAAAGCGCAAATAAAACAAGTGCGCTCCCTGCAACAGAAAAAATTCCGCGATGAACTCGGGCTTTTTGTAGCCGAGGGTGATAAATGTGTGGAAGAGTTGCAGAAAGCGTTTGAACTCGTCAATCTGTATCGAGAAGGTGAGAATGCAGATCGCACCTCCATCGAGCAGATGAGCGGGTTGCGTACGCCGCAAGGCACGATAGGTATCTTCCGGAAACGTCCGGAGGATACCTTCTTGCCTTCTACGGACGGACTTGTCTTGGCGCTCGACGGTATTCAGGATCCGGGAAATTTAGGAACGATCATTCGCACATGCGATTGGTTTGGCGTGCATGATATCTTCTGCTCTCGGGACACTGCGGACTGCTATAACCCCAAGGTCGTACAGGCTACTATGGGGGCGCTTGCACGCGTGCGCGTACATTACGTGGATTTGGTCAAAGAGATCTCAGCATTCAGATTGCAGCATTCAGATCTTCGGATCTACGGTACGCTGCTGGACGGCAAAGATCTCTATGAGACCCTCTCAAGCGAATCCCTTCTTCCCACCTCTAAGGGGGGATTGAGGATAATCGTCATGGGCAATGAAGGAAACGGCATCAGCGCGCCTGTCCGCAAACTCATCACTCACGCTATTCGTATTCCCTCTTATCCCAAAGACGCGGAGACTTCGGAGAGCTTGAATGTCTCGATTGCTACCGCGATTGTTCTTGCGGAATTTAGAAGGCTGGAATCATGAAACAACGCATCGGTACATATGTCTTTTTGTGCTTGGCTGTCATGCTGATAGCCTCCTGCAGCACGACCAAATTCGTGCCGGAGGGTCAGTATCTCTTGAACAAAGCCTATGTCAAATGTACAGATGACAAAAAAGTCTCTACCACTTCCCTCCGCAATTATCTCCGTCAAAAGCAGAACACGGAGATCCTCGGTTTCTGGAAGTTGCAGCTTCAGGTCTATAACACTGCGCCTCGGGACACGACTACCAAGTCCAACAAACGGCTCGCACGCAATGCCCATAAGATGGGCGAGGCACCGGTTATCTATGACGAAGACCTGACCCGCATCAGCATGCAGCAGCTCCGCCAGCAGATGAATAACATGGGCTATTTCCATGCCGAGGTGGACACCCAGAAAGTAATCAAGAAACGCAAGGTCAAACTCACTTATCTCGTCACCGCCCATCAGCCCTATAAGATCCGTCATTACGAAGTGGACATCCCGATAGAAGACGTCCGCAAAGTAGCGATGGATAAACAGCGCTGCAAAGTGCGCGAAGGGGAGCAGTTCAACACCGCTGTCTTGGACGAGGAACGCGACCGTATAGCCACCGCTATCCGAAATCGCGGGTATTTCTACTTCGAGAAATCGATGTTGGAGTTCACGGCAGATAGCTCCCTCGCTACCCACGAGGTAGATGTCCGTATTCACATGGCGCCTTTCTTGAACGATCTGGATAGTGCTACGCTCAAGAAACTGCGTACCATCTATTATATCAGGGAAGTCAATTTTACCCAAGACCATAATTTCCTTCGCAAAAGTACACTCCGTCGTACCAGCCGCATTCGTGCCGGTGCGCGTTACGCAGCGTGGCGCGAAGAGCGTACGTACGCGCGCATGAACGCTCTCCCGCCTGTCAAATATGTGGACATCGCTTTCACACCGGTCGGAGACAGCCTCCTCGACTGTAACATCAGTGTCTCGCGAGGACGACTCAACTCGATCTCTGCCGAACTGGAAGGCACGTACAGCGCAGGAGACTGGGGTATAGCTGCCGGTCTCAATTATAGCAACAAGAATATCTTCCGCGGTGCCGAACTGCTCACCCTCGGCGGAAGGGTCTCGTACGAATGGAGAGCCAACGGCGGACGAGCTTTGGAAGGCAAAGCCGAAGCCGGATTGCTCTTCCCCTCCAATGTAAAAGTCAACATCGCCTATAACTACCAGCAGCGTCCGGACGAGTACACTCGTACCATCGCGAACGCCGGTCTGTCTTATATCATTCCCCGTACCCCGGGGAGCCGTTGGACGCATAAGTTCAACCTCATCGACATCAACTATATCTACTTGCCGTGGATGTCCGAGCGCTTCAAGCATGATTTCATCGACCGTTCTTCGGTGCTCAAATCCAGTTATGAGGACCAGTTCATCGTGGATTGGAGTTATACGTGTATGTACTCTTCGTTCAATTCCCGTCGTCCGGATCGCTCGTACGTGCAGTTTGCCCTCACCGTGGAGACGGCGGGCAATGCCCTCTATGCGCTCTCCAAAGTAGCGCGTTTCCCCAAGAATGACCAAGGCGAATACCTGCTCGGCAAAATACCCTTTGCCCAGTATGCAAAAGGGGACTTTAACTTCACGTTCCATGGGGTCGTCACTCCCAAACATCATCTCCTCTTCCATCTGGGCGCAGGTATCATAGTACCTTACCTCAACGCCAATGCCGTTCCTTTCTCCAAGCGGTATTTCGCAGGAGGCGCTAACGGCGTACGAGGTTGGCAGGCTCGAACCCTTGGCCCCGGTACCTTCCGTGGAAACGGCAGTTCGCTTGTCTATGACCTCCAAGCAGGAGATATTCGCATGGATATGAACCTCGAATACCGCTTTAAGGTGCTTCGCTTCCTCGAATTGGCAGCCTTCACCGATGCGGGAAACATATGGACGATCGACTCGTACGCCTCGCAGCCCGGAGGTGCGTTCATGGCGAAGGAGTTTTACAAGGAGATAGGATGGAGCTACGGTGTCGGTCTGCGTTTTGACCTGTCGATCTTCATCTTCCGTGTGGATTTTGGTGTGAAGCTCCATGACCCGGGACGTATAGACGAAGGCAAACAGTGGCGTACTGCCAAGAACGGTCTTGGCTGGAAGGACGATATGACCTTCCATTTCGCGATTGGGTACCCCTTCTAGGAAGACCTAGGTCTACCTATGAATACCTATGATAATTAGACAATGCTGAAAACCCAGATGATATCATGGCTGATCGAAGCCGGATGTGACGAGGCGGGAAGAGGACCGTTAGCGGGCAGCGTGTTCTGCGCAGCGGTGATCCTTGATCCGAAGAGGGTGGAGCAGATCCCGGAGTTCGCGTGGCTCAACGACTCCAAGCAGCTGACCGGGAAACAACGCGAAGCCTTGCGTCCGGTCATCGAGCGAGAAGCCCTCTCTTGGGCAGTGGTCGAAGTGACGGCGCAGGAGATTGACGAACGAAACATCCTCCAATGCTCCATCTTGGGAATGCAGCGAGCCTTGGACAAACTGAGTATCAGACCGCAACATATCCTCGTGGACGGCAATAAATGGAAACCGTACGTGCCGGAAGGCGAACTGCTGGAGATACCCGCAGACACAGTCGTACACGGCGATGCCACCTATATGTCCATAGCGGCAGCAAGTGTCTTGGCGAAGACCTATCGGGATGAGTACATGCTCCGTCTTCATGAGCAGTTCCCCCAATACGGGTGGTCGAACAACAAAGGCTATCCCACCGCCGAACACTATGCAGCATTGAAGAAATACGGCGTCACCCCTTATCACCGCCTGACCTTTAACTTGAAACTAAATGACCCAATGACCAAATGAACCAATAAATGTTTAAATAGTAAATGTTATGATTTTTATTCGTCAAAATGTACAGACAGAGGGCGGACAGGCTCGTCCTCGTCGCAGAATCGGTTGCCTCGGTGGCTGCCTTATTTTCTTCGCAGTGTATTTCCTGTGCAGTGCCCTTTTAGGCTGGTTGATGGGAGACATGTTCTCTTCCTCCACCGTCAAACTGGAGGACAAGACCATCTATCGTCTTCAGATGAAGGGTGAACTGGTCGAGCAGGCACAAGAGGCAAGCCCCTTTGCTGAACTCATGGGCGCAATGCCCGAAGTACCCTTCGGACGTAATAACAACGGGGAGACGGTCGGTCTCGATCAGGTTCTCTCGAACATCCGTCTGGCGAAGAATGATGACAAGATCTTGGGTATCTGGCTCGATGGAGCAGAGCTCAGTATGGCTCCTGCGAACGCCAAAGCGATCCGTGACGCACTCTTGGACTTCAAGCAAAGCGGCAAATGGATTCTCGCTTCGGCTAAGAACTATGGTCAGACCAACTACTACGTAGCTTCCGTCGCTGACCGCATCTGTCTTGATCCGACCGGTTCGGTGGATTGGAAAGGTCTTGCGGCACAGAAGATGTACTACACGCGCGTATTGGAGAAAATCGGCGTAGAGATGCAGATCCTCAAAGTCGGTACCTTCAAATCGGCGGTAGAGCCTTTCTTCCGCACATCTATGTCTGACGCTGACAGAATGCAGACGATGCAGTACATTGGCGGCATCTGGGATGAGTACAAAACAGCGGTAGCTGCTTCCCGTCATATGGACGTAGCGCAACTCGACGCTTTGGCAGATCGTTTCATGGGCGTGCAGTCCGCAAAAGCGAACCTCGAAGCCGGTCTCGTGGACACCATCGTCTATTGTCAGGATATAGATTCGCTGCTGCGTGTTTATACCGGTACGAAGGACTACCACATGCTGACTACTCCTAAGCTGGCTCAGGTAGAGCGTCCGAAATCCAAAGCCAAAGAGAAAGTGGCGGTTCTCTACCTCGAAGGAGAGATCACCGATGATTCCGGTGACGGTATCGTGGGTAAGAAAGTGGTCAAGACCATCAAGAAGATCGGCAAGGACGAAGATATCAAAGCCTTGGTTCTTCGTGTCAACAGCCCGGGTGGTTCGGCGGATGCCAGCGAGCAGATCTGGCATGCTATCCAGAATATCAAATCGAAAAATATCCCGGTAGTTGTCTCGATGGGTGACTACGCCGCTTCCGGTGGATACTATATCTCCTGCGGCGCGGATTATATCTATGCCGAACCGACTACTCTCACCGGCTCAATCGGTATCTTCGGTACCATTCCTTCGGTGGCTAAACTGCGCAATAAGATAGGTCTCGACATCGACGGCGTTTCTACCAACAAACACTCCGCAATGGAGGGCAACATGCTCTACAATGGTCTCAATGACTCCGAGCGTGCTCTCATGCAGGAGATGATCGAGCGCGGCTATGACCTCTTTACCAGCCGTTGTGCAGAGGGTCGTCATGTAGAGCAGAGCTACATCAAGTCAATCGGCGAAGGACGTGTTTGGCTTGGTGCCAAGGGCAAAGAGATCGGTATCGTAGACGAACTCGGTAACATCGATGACGCTATCAATAAAGCAGTAGAGTTGGCAGGCTTGGAATCGTACCAACTGACGTATTATCCGGCTAAGACAGATCCGTATGAGGAACTGCTCAAACTGCTCGATAACACGACTGAAGAGGAGCGTCTGATCATGAAAGTGCGTGAGTTTGCATCCAAACCTCGTATCATGGCGCTCATGCCCGAAGTAGAGATTAAATAATGGATTAGTGGATTAGAGGATGAGAGGATGAATGCTAATGGACTAATGATAAAAGACGAATGTTGAAGCAGATTTTTACAGTTCCGTTAAGTGGCTTGTACGCTTTGGGCGTAGCTATACGGCATTTCCTGTACGACAAGCATCTGTTCTTGTCGCATTCGGTGACGGTTCCCACCATCTGTGTGGGCAACCTCGCCGTGGGAGGAACCGGCAAGACGCCCATGGTGGAGTACCTGTTACGCCTGCTTTTGGAGAACGGCTATCATCCTGCTGTTCTTTCCAGAGGCTATAAACGCAAGACACACGGATTTGTATTGGCGGACGCCAACGCTTCTGCGGCTACCATAGGGGACGAGGCGATGCAGCTGCATCGTAAGTTCCCCGAGGTGCCCATGGCGGTCTGCGAGCATCGCGTAAGAGGTGTCAAGCAGCTCCAACGGCAGTTGAAGACGCTGGACGTAGTAGTGCTCGACGACGCGATGCAGCATCGCTCCATCCGCTGCGGCTACACCGTTCTTCTCACCCCCTATGACCGTCTCTATATAGATGACCATATGTTGCCGTGGGGCAGGTTGCGTGACCTGCCCTCACGAGCACTCAAAGCAGATGCTATCGTC
The DNA here is from genome assembly GCA_017542915.1 of Paludibacteraceae bacterium. The sequence goes on along the minus strand of JAFXWI010000011.1, from coordinate 7,098 downwards.
GTCACCAAGTGTCCCGACACCATCCGGCCTATTGACATGAGGGTGGTCGATAACCGACTCCATCTGCCCTCCTATCAGCATCTCCATTTCGCGGGCATCGACTATGCGCCCATAGAGCAGGAGGGTACGCCTCTCGTACTCTGCGGTATAGCGCAACCCCAATATCTCTTGGAGCACGTGCAGACCCTCTATCCTCATGCGCAACTCATGGCGTTCCCCGATCATCATGTCTTCTCCAAGAAAGAGATAGAGGAGATCATCCAACGCACAAAACCCTTTGATTTTGTGCTTACTACCGAGAAAGATATGCAGCGCCTCCAAACAACGGATTTGGAAGCCCGTCTGCTCGAACAGGGCAAAAAACTCATCGCCCTGCCTATACGTATGTGTTTCTGTACGCCCAAAGAGGCGTTTGACCGGCATATACTGAACTACGTACACGAAAATTGTCGCAAATAATATGAATTTCTTTCATTTGATAAAACGGTTTGTACCTCCGTATAAGACCCAGATGGCGTTGAATATCCTCTTCAACCTGCTGTCCACGATCTTGTCCCTTTTCTCGTTCGCTGCCATCATTCCGGTCCTGCGAATCCTCTTTGGTCTGAGTACCGAGGAGGCGACACGCGTCAGCATGTCCTCCGTACACGGCTTGCAGGAAATGATGGCTGCGCTGCGAACGAACATGTACTGCCTGCTCAACGAGCAGATAGCCTTGCACGGCGCGGGGTACGTGCTGTTTCTTTTAGGCGTCTTCCTCGTCATCATGACGGGTGCCAAGTGTCTCACAGCGTGGTTAGCGAACTACTACATGGTACCTATCCGGACAGGTGTGCTCCGCGATCTGCGTCAGCAGTTGTACGAGAAAGTGCTCTCCCTGCCTATGGGCTATTTCACCGAAGCACGACGCGGAGATGTCATCTCTCGTATGACGAATGATGTGGGCGAGGTGGAAGCTTCGATCATGTCCGCTTTGGACATCCTCTTCAAGGATCCGGTGATGATCCTTGTCTATCTCTTCACCCTGTTGGTGATCTCTTGGCAGCTGACGATCTTCGTGCTGCTGTTGATGCCCATTGCGGTCTTCTTCATCGGACGTATAGGCCGAAGCCTCAAGAAAGCCTCTACCCGCGGTCAGGAGCAGAACGCCGAGATCCTCTCCTCCATCGACGAGACCCTCTTGGGTTTGCGCGTAGTAAAGGGATTCAATGCGCAGCATAAGCTCCGCACGCGTTTCACGGCGCTCATCAATGCCACACGTGCTACCTTCAACCGCATCAACCGCCGTTATTACTTGGCACATCCGCTCTCCGAGTTCCTCGGAACGGCGCTTATCGCTATCATCCTCTGGTTCGGTGGACTGCTCATCCTCAGCGATCATGCTACCATCGATGCGGCGACGTTTATCTATTACCTCGTCATCTTCTATTCCATCATCAATCCTGCCAAAGACCTCAGTAAAGCCTCTTACGGCATCCGCCGAGGTGTTGCTTCCTTGGAGCGTATAGACGCTATCCTCACGACGGAGTCGAATATAGTGGATCCGAAGAAGCCCAAACCGGTCGTCTTCAATGATGCCATCACTTTCAACCATGTGCATTTCTCTTATCAGGCGGATCGCGAAGTGCTGACGGATATCTGTCTCGAAGTGCCCAAAGGTAAGACCGTGGCGTTGGTCGGACAGTCGGGTAGCGGTAAGACGACCATGACCGATCTCGTGCCTCGTTTCTACGACCCCGATCAAGGTACCATCACCATCGATGGCACCGATATCCGTGACCATCGTACATACGACCTGCGTGCCCTGATGGGTATCGTCTGCCAAGAACCGATCCTCTTCAACGATACCGTCTATAACAACATCACTTTCGGTGTGGACACCTCGCTCCCTGCGCCTAACGGCATGACTTGGCAGCAGGCAGTAGAGCAGGCAGCGAAGATCGCCAATGCCCATCAGTTCATCTCCGACATGCCGGAAGGCTACGAGACCGTCATCGGTGACCGCGGAAGTCGTCTCTCGGGAGGTCAGCGGCAGCGTCTCTCAATCGCACGAGCGATCCTTAAGAACCCGCCTATCCTCATCTTGGACGAGGCTACTTCGGCGCTCGACTCCGAGTCTGAACGACTCGTGCAGGAGGCGTTGGAGCACCTGATGAAAGAGCGTACAACGCTCGTCGTTGCGCACCGTCTCTCAACGATCAAACATGCCGATCTCATCTGTGTCATGCACGAGGGACGCATCGTCGAGCGCGGTTCCCACGATGATCTCTACGCCCTCGGTGGCTATTACACCAAACTCGTCGATATGCAACAATAATTTTGAATTTTGACTTTTGAATATTGAATTTTTAATTCTTAATTTTTAATTTTTTATTTCATATGCGTGTTTTGCTTGGCATGTCCGGTGGCATTGACTCCACCGTCAGCGCTATGCTTCTTTTGGAGCAGGGCTACGAGGTCGTGGGAGTCACTTTCCGCACGTTTGACAGCATCAAGGAGTCCTGTCTCGCCAAAGAGAAAGGCTGCTGCTCCATCGAGTCCATCATGGAAGCGAAGCATAACGCCGAGAAGATGGGATTTGAGCATCATATAGTCGATTTTCGGGATACCTTCAAGCGCTGCGTCATCCGGAACTTCATCGACGAATACATGTCCGGTCGTACGCCGAACCCCTGTGTCCTGTGCAACAGTCATATCAAATGGGGCGAACTCATGCGCGTGGCCGATGAGTACGGATGCGATTATATCGCTACAGGGCACTATGCGCAGATACGCGAACAAGACGGGCATGTCTTTCTTGCCTCTGCCGTTGATACCAAGAAAGATCAGACCTATTTCCTCTGGATGCTGACCGAGGAGCAGCTCCGCCGAACGATCTTTCCTCTTGGCAGACTTACCAAAGACGAGGTGCGCGAGATCGCCCGTAAGCATGGTTATGAGAAACTGGCTCAAAAACGGGAGAGTCAGGAGATCTGTTTCGTCACGGACAATGACTACCGTGCTTTCCTGCGCGCGAACGTGCCCGATTATAAGGAACGCGTACACGCGGGCGAGTACATCGATGCCGAGGGGCATGTTCTCGGCAAACACGAAGGATTTGTCAACTACACCATCGGTCAGCGCAAAGGCTTAGGTATCGCCCTCGGGCATCCGGCATACGTCACCCATATTGACGCTGAGAAGAACCAAGTGACCCTTGGCTCCAACGACGACCTCTACGCTACGCAGTTAACCTATAGACCTGTAGGTCGTCCTATAGCGTTAGCGTCCTGTAGCGAAGCGTCCTCACCCATTACCGCCAAAGTCCGTTACCGCAGCGCATCGGTCGAAGTAACTCAAATAAAAACCCTCCCTGAAGGGGAGGGCTTAGATGGGATCTGTACGCTGTACTTCGCGTCACCCGTTTGGGGAATCACCCCCGGACAGTCCGTTGTCATCTATCAAAATGACCTCGTCGTCGGCGGAGGAATCATTCTCTAAAGGACGATTTACGATTTACCATGTACGATTTATGTACGATTTAATTAAGGACGATTTTCCTTCGTACTTTTTATTCCTTCGTAAATCCTTCGTACATCGTACATTTGTCCTTCGTACATTGAGCGTTATTTCCCAAAATAACGCTTATACAGTCCTTCGAATCCTTTGCCGTGACGAGCTTCGTCGCGTGCCATCTCGTGTACTGCATCGTGGATCGGATCGAGGTCGAGCTGTTTAGCGCGCTTAGCGATGTTCAGTTTGTCCTCGCAAGCACCGGCTTCAGCCATCATGCGTTTCTCGAGGTTCGTCTTGGTATCCCATACTACCTCGCCTAACAACTCAGCGAAGAGCGAAGCGTGATCTGCCTCTTCGTAAGCGTATTTGCGGAAAGCGGCAGCGATCTCAGGATAGCCCTCACGGTCTGCCTGACGAGCCATCGCGAGGTATTGACCTACTTCCGTACATTCGCCCATGAAGTGTGCGCGCAAACCGTCGTGGATGATAGGATCCGTTACGTCTTTTGCTACGCCTACTATGTGCTCGCAAGCGAAGTTCAGTTTGCCTTCTTCAGCTACTTTCCATTCAACCACCTGTTTGCATTGCGGACATCTCTCCGGAGCCTCTGTGCCCTCGTGTACATAACCACAGATCGGGCAGATAAATTTCTTTGTCATGATTGTGTTGTTTTTAAAAGGTTATTAAAAGAGTTTTTTATATATAATCATAGTGTACTATGTTTATTTCATTTTGTGCTTTTTACTCATAGAGTACGGAGTTTAGTGATAATAAATGGGCTTTCGTTTATACTGCGAATTTTTTTTATGTTTATTGCTTTTGGAGGCTTTGACTCGTCAGAGTTGCGGAGTTTGGTGTTAAAAACTATCCGAAAGCTTGCTTGCGAGGAGTTTTTAGCAGCAAAGTACGTATAGCGCGAAGCGCAAAAGCCTACAAAAGTGTTTTATATGTTTTTTTCTTAAATTAAAGTCACAGTTTTTCTCCTGTTAACGTAAAGTGCTTGCCTTCTTTCTCGATCAGCACCACACCGTTTCGCAGGATCTTATGACTTGCCTCATTGTTTTTGCTTTCCTCTACGCGCTCCACACCTTGTTCCATCTCTTCGCCTTCGAGATACACATGTCCCTCAAAACTGAAGTTGTAGGTGTTGCCATTATCGCAGGTGATATAGCCTGAGATACTATAGTCGCCTTCTTTACCCTCCACGGGGTTAATGACCATCATGCCTTCCACTGCCGAGGTGTAGTCCTCATAGTTCTCTCCAAACTGATAGAACGAGTATGCGGTCATCGTACCGTCGTCCAAGGAATACAGACCCTCAAAACGGTCTTTCTCTGCCGTGTAGATTTCCAAACCGATATATAGTTCTTCCTGTGCCGAATCCCAAAGATAGAGATAGTAGTTGTACGGACGGGACGCTATATGATAGGTCGAGTCATAAGCCACATTGGACGTGTTGTAGGTAAAGAAGAACACCTCTCCCTCAGCCGGAGGAGTAACGCCGCCGATGGTGTCGGTCGGGTTCTTGTCAAAATATACGACCGCATTGAAGCACCGCAGCTGTTTGGTACAGGTGATACTTACGCTGTTGGCATCAATGTCGGTGATGACAATGACCGGATCGGCTGCCTGATCATCCTCTTCGGGCGAGAGATAACTGATCGTACCGTTATTGGTACTCGCGGAGAAGAGTCTCTTCACAAACCCGTTGATTACCAGACCCTTGATCGGACTATCGGCAGTGAACGTGATCGTCTCGTTCGCGTGACATCCGAAGTAATCCACCTTGCTGGTATTCCATTCCGCCGTAGCCGGATAGATAGCACCCTTGGTACAACTGACCGTAATACCGTCTTGCTCAAACGAATAACTCGTTCCCGAAACAGTCTGTGCCGGTGGAAGTATAGTTACTTGTGCCTGCATTCCTGCCGCCCACAAGATCATCAAAACCGTAAACAATTGTTTCATTTCAATCCCTGTTTTCAAAAGTTTTGCAAATTTACGACTTTTTTTTGACATGTGCAAATGTTTTGTATTTTTATTGCATATTTATTGCTTTTTTTTATTTTTAGTGCCTAATTTGTGCGAAAAGCAGCCCTCTTGCAGGGGGCAAGTAGGGATCGGAGCGTGAGCGATGACTATGCAAGTGCTATCTAATGAGCCTTTTCGAGTACCTTAAGAGTACTTTTAGCGTACTTTTCTCGGTATTATCGTGTTATCTCAATTTCAATTTCTCATCCTGAACTCCCTCTCTCGTATGTGTAAAAATTGACACATTATGTAGATTATTCGCATCTTCGCCCCCTCGCGCTTGCGTATATGAAAAACTTTTTGTATCTTTGCACCCGAAAATGTTTTGGTTTTTCGGAATCTGGTAAATTCATGGTATCCAAAACATTGAAACACTGTATGAACAATATGGCGTGGATTGTTGTATTGTTGTTTGGATACCAGGGCATACCAGAGCCTCGAAAAACGAAACAGCAAGATTTCAGTCCCGCTTTTTGTATATATGCGGGATAGTGTGTCACTTTTAAATAGCATTATTATGAACAGAAGTCATGCATTAAGCGAAAAAGCTATCAAGAAAATGGGGCTTGACAAAAAATCAGACGAAAACCCCTTAAGTAAAGAAGTTGTTAAAGAATGGACAACGGAACAGGAGTACTGGGATGAATGGTATGAGGAATTGGAAGATCGTCATGCGAAATGGTCAACAAAGATTAAAGATTTCTTTGTGTACCGTATAGGCTGGCGAACACGGGAGTGGTGGATAAACACTAAATGGTATTTCCATAACCTTAGAATATTCCAACCGGTTCTTAAAACATGGCGTTCTTTTGATTACCATTATCAGGTGGATTTGTTTAAGTTTGGTATTGAGCAACTTATTAAAGCCAAAGAGTATTATGGTAACGAGCTTGCTGAAGATGCAGAAAAACGTATTGGAGCGATGAAAGCTTTAATTGCCGAAATTGATAGAGACTATGACGAAGAAGTTCGTGAACGAATGAAATTTGACCGGCGAAATAGTGGACGTGTAACAAAATATGCTGACGGCTCTGTCTGCTTTCACCATGACAGTGAAGGTTACGAAGATGAATTGCATAAGTTATTTGAAGAGATAGCCAAGGAACGTAAGTTGCATTATCAGAAGATTTTTGATTTAATAATCGGGCAGAGTAAAGAAGATATTGAAAAGGAAATGGAACGCCGCATTGCAATGATGCCGGAAGAAGAAAAGCAATCTATGTCCAAGGCTGAGTTGAACCACAAAGTATATATGGAAGTGTGGGACGGCTCTGGAATAGAAGGCTGGTATGATTAAGTATAGTTTCGGGGATATTATTGGCAATTTTTTACAAACTAAATTATTATGAGAGAAATTCATTTATATCAATGGGATGATAGATTGATTTGGTGCCCGAGTCAATGCTATTATTACTTCAAGGATAAAGAAGGGAATATAAAATGCATCTATTTGCGTTGGAGACATAATGATCCGTGGACAGCAGAGATAGCACCTCTTAACGAGAAGTTGGAGTTTGATTTTAATGCCCCATGGGAAAATCTTAATCCACCGTTCTTTAAGGACAGCGAATT
>JAFXWI010000088.1 GCA_017542915.1 Paludibacteraceae bacterium | reverse complement strand
CGTCAGCGGTGCTCTCACCAAAATCAACAAGAAGTCCCAACACGCAGCCGACCAGAAGATGGTTCTCGCTACTCACCGTGTAGCTCCGACCCAGAACCCTGACTGCTCTCGTCTGTACCTCCGCGGTCTGAACTCGATCACTCGTTCGACCCCTGTGACCGCCAAGGAGACCAAGATCCGTTCTTGTTTCTCGGCAGTAGCAGCAGCCGTAGCCGCACGTGCGGTCGACCTGTCGAAGATGTCCGCTGACCAGCAGGCTTTCGCAGCCCAGAAAGACCTCGCCGATGGCAAAAAGACCATGCGTGCCTTCCTCTGGAAACTGGAGAAAGAGGCGTATGACGCCGAGCACAACGGCTAAAAGCCGAATTCAGAAAAAACGAAAAATCGCTCAAATCGGGCGATTTTTCTCTTTTTTCTTGCATATTTGCAAAAAAAGTAGTACCTTTGCAGCCGCAAAGGTTTTTAATCGAGTGCAATCTTGCATGAGAAAAAACATTTCGCTTAGCCGCAAAGGTTTGCGCGCGGACGTAGGGCGCGCGTCAATGCGGTCTAAAAATGACTAAAAGGTATTATAAACATATGAAAAAAGTATTATTTGCAGTAGCAGCTATGACAGTGATGACAACAGCATGCACAAAGAAAGAACAGACTACCGGTATCTCCTTGGATAACTTGGACACCACCGTAGTAGCACAAGATGATTTTTACCAATTCGCCTGCGGCGGATGGATGGCAAACAACCCCTTGACCCCCGAATACAGCCGTTTCGGTTCGTTCGACAAACTCGGTCAGAATAACTTGGAGCAAGTCAACGGTCTGATCCAAGACTTAGCGTCTGAGAAACAGAAACAAGGCTCCGTAGCGCAGAAGATCGGTGACCTCTATAACTTGGCAATGGATACCGCTCGTCGTGATCAGGAGGGTATCGCGCCCGTACAACACACGCTCGATGAGATAGCAGCCATCAGCAACCGTGAGGACTTGAGTAAGATCTTAGGCGCAGCGATGGATTATCAGCTCTGGGCAATGTATGTGGATGCCGATGCGATGAACAGCTCCATGAATATCCTCAACGAGGCGCAGGCCGGTTTCTCCTTGGGCGAGAAAGAGTATTACCTCGACACCGACGAGCAGACCACCGCTATCCGTAACGCGTATGTAGCGTACGTAGAGAAGATGTTCGGACTCTTCGGCTTTGAGGACGCAGCCGCTAAGGCGCAGACCGTGCTTCGTATGGAGACCCGTCTGGCTAAAGCTGCGTACAGCAACGTGGAGCTGCGTGACCCGATCCGTAACTATAACAAGATGAGTGTGGAGGAGCTCCAAAATCTCGTTCCCGAGGTGGATTGGAAAGCCTATTTCGGTGCATTGAACATCGAGTTGGACAGCCTCTCTGTAGGACAGATCCCTCATTTGCAGGAAGCAGGAAAGATGCTCGCAGACGAACCGTTAGAGGATCTGAAAACGCTCTTTAGCTGGCAGGTCATCGAGGGTGCGGCGTCCTATCTGACGACGGAGATATACATGACTTCGTTTGATTTCTACGGCAAGGTGATGTCGGGTCGCGAGGAGCCGTCACCGCTTTGGAAACGCGCGGTGGGTATCGTCAACGGTACTCTCGGCGAGGCAGTAGGACAGATGTATGTAGCCAAGTACTTCCCTGAGGAGAACAAAGAGCGTATGTTAGCGCTCGTCAAGAACCTCCAAAAAGCCCTTGGTATCCGCATCGAGAACCTCACATGGATGAGCGATGAGACCAAAGCCAAAGCCTTGGAGAAACTGAATGCAATCACGATCAAGATCGGTTATCCGGACGAGTGGCGTGACTACTCCAAGCTGGATATCAACGCCGAAGATACGTACTATGCAAATATCGAGCGTGCCGCTAAGTTCGAGCAGGAGTACAGCCTGAGTTATCTGGGCAAGCCGGTGGATAAGAAGAAATGGTACATGAACCCGCAGACCGTGAATGCGTACTACAACCCCTCGTCCAACGAGATCTGCTTCCCTGCCGGTATTCTCCAGTATCCGTTCTTTGACATGAGCGCCGACGATGCGTTCAACTACGGTGCTATCGGTGTAGTCATCGGACACGAGATGACCCACGGCTTTGACGATCAGGGTTGTCAGTTTGACAAGGACGGTAACATGGTCAACTGGTGGACGGCTGAAGACAAGGCTGCTTTCGATGCCCGCACGAAAGTGATGGAAGAGGCATTCAATAAGATTGAAGTTGCTCCGGGTGTTCATGCGAACGGTGCGTTCACCCTTGGTGAGAACATCGCTGACCACGGAGGTCTGCAGGTTAGTTACTTGGCTTTCTGTCTTAATGAGGAAGCCAAGGCAGAGAAAGACCGTTTGCAGACCCGTGACGGCTTCACCCCGGCACAACGTTTCTTCCTCGCTTATGCGAACGTATGGGCAGGTAACATCCGTCCGGAGGAGATTCTCAACCGCACAAAGAGCGATCCTCACTCCCTCGGTCGTTGGCGTGTGAACGGCGCTCTGCCGCAGATCAATGCTTGGTACGAGGCTTGGAACGTGACACCGGAGTCCCCGATGTATGTGGCACCTGAAAACCGTGTGTCCATCTGGTAATTAATAATGAATAATGAATAATTAATATCTTTTTCAAAAGATAATACGTGAACGTGAAAAGGATTTTTGTAACCCTCTTGATATGCGCATGTGGTATCGGCATGTGGGCGGACGATAAGACGCGTACGCCGGATTTGCAGATAGCCGATAACTCGTTCTTCGACCCGACGCGTAAGACGCGGACTGAAGAGGCGTATAAGTTCGGTGTGGAGTACCGCATCGAGTTCGGTTTTGCGCAGCACTACCAGCACACGCATCGTACCTCCTTTCCGGAGATGTACCTCAACGGCGGACAAGTAGGCGCTTCGTTCACCTTCCTGCTGCCGATGCATTTTGGTTTGCAGACCGGTCTGCACTATTCGATCCTGTACGGCAAGGCAGACCAACACTGGCGTTCCATGACTGCGCAACGCGTGCAGATGGAGGTGATCAAGCACAAGGTGGTCGAGCATGATCTGATGATCCCGATTCGCGTCTATTATACCGTGCCGCTGTGGAAGAAACTCAACCTCTTCTTCTTCACCGGTCCGCAGATCCATGTGGGTCTCGCCCAGAACGATAATATGAAACTCGACCTGAGCGAAGGAACCAAAGAGTGGTTGGAGAGCATAGGCGTGCCGACCTCTAAATACGACCGTTACGCCGATGAGCTCATCCGCGCGAATATCCAATGGGATTTAGGCATGGGTATCGAGTGGGATCGGTACCGCCTGCAAGGAGGGTATGACTTCGGTCTCAATAACATCGTCAAAGACAAGACCCTCCGCAAGGAGAAACACTATCTCTCCGAGTGGGGCTGGTACTTAACAGTCTGCTTTAGACTGTAGGACAATATTTATTAATCATTCGGGGTGCATTTGCTGAGATTACACCCGTAGAACTTGGGCAGGTAATGCTGCCAAAGAAAAATGAAAACAACTCTTTCTATTCGTACGTTATGCGTATGCGCATGCGTATCTGTAATGAACGCGCACCTGTGTGCGCAAGTGACTAACCAGCCGGATCCGTTTGGAGAGGACACCTCTTTCTATCTGAGCAAACGCATGGACGAGATCGTCGTCAGTGCGCCTGTCGTGCAGGCTACTATCAGTAAGCAGGAGATGACCCATGAGCAGCTGAACCGAGATAACTCGGGTCAGAACCTGCCGTACCTGCTGAGCACCGCCCCTTCGATGGTAGTGACCTCAGATGACGGTTTGGGAGTCGGCTACACCTATTTCCATGTGCGCGGTACCGACCAGACGCGTATCAACATGACCATGAACGAGGTGCCGCTCAATGATGCCGAGAGTCAATCGGTCTTCTGGGTCAACCTCACCGATATGGCAAGCGGCGTGAGCAGTTTGCAGGTACAACGAGGTGTCGGAACGAGTGCTAATGGCGGTAGTAGTTTCGGTGCCAGTGTCAACCTTCGTACCCTCGATGCCACCGTGCCGGAGAGTAGTCATCCCGGACCCGTCAGAGCCGAACTCGATTTCAACGGTGGTATGTACAACACCTTCCGCGAGATGGTCAAAGCCGATGTCTATTGGGGCGACCGCATGGAGAAAAAAGGCGCGTGGCACCTCGGTGGACGGTTCTCGAAAGTGAACTCCGACGGTTATATCCGCAGAGCTAAGTCCAACCTCCTCAGTTATCAAGGAGAGTTAGGCTGGCAGAACAGCCGGACAGCTGTTACCCTCACTGCTTTTGGCGGTAAGGAGAAGACCTATATGGCTTGGTACGGTGTGGACTACGATCATGCGTACGGCGTCAACGGAGCCGACAGACGGTATAACCCTGCCGGTGAGTATATCGACAAAAACGGCAACATCGCTTATTACGACAACCAGACCGATAACTACCAGCAACACCATGTGCATATGCATGTGGGACACCGCTTCAACCTCAACTGGACACTCTCCGCTACCGCCCATTATACGTACGGAACCGGTTACTACGAGATGCTCACTGCCGATTATATGACCCAACAGCCCCTCGACATTACCCAAAAAGGATTGAAAAACCATTTCTACGGAGGCATCCTGACCACCAAATATGTGCATGAGAAAGTGGATGTACAGATGGGTATTGCCCTCAACCAATACCGCGGTAAGCAGTACGGAAATATAGACACCACCCTCTTTGCTGAGCGGATGTTCATACCCTATTACGAGGGTTTCGGGCGTAAGACGGATGGAAATATCTACGCCAAAGCCAACTGGCGTGTGTTGTACCGAGGACAAGAGAAACTGAGTCTCTACGGCGATCTGCAATACCGTCTGGTGGATTATAAGATCTGGGGCGATAACGAGGAGATGAGTTATCTGGACGCTCGGGAATCGATTGACAAGCATCACACGTGGCATTTCTTCAACCCCAAAGCCGGTCTGACGTATGACAATAAGGGGCACCGTCTCTCCGCTACCTTCGCCGTGGCACACCGTGAGCCGACCCGAAATAACTTCGTAACGAATATGAATCCCGAGGATCCGAAACCGGAGCGTCTGTACGACTATGAGTTGGGTTACGGATTCTCGTCTCCGGGTGTTCTCAAGAGCGGCTACGCGATGCCTTGGACGATTGGTCTGAACCTCTATTTCATGGACTACGACAACCAACTGATCACCACCGGTGACGTCAGCAGCGTCGGGTATCCGATTACCACGAATGTGAAACGCTCTTATCGTACCGGTGCGGAGTTTCATTTCGGGGTGGAGTGGACACCTTGGTTCGCATGGAGCGGTAACCTCACGTGGAGTCGTAATAAATGGAAAGATGGTGATACATGGCGCACGATCTCTTTCTCTCCCGATTGGACAGCAGGGAATATGTTCTCTTTCCACCACGCAGGCTTCAATGCCGATATCCAGACCCTCGTGGTCAGCAGTCAGTACTTGGGTAATATGGAGGAAGCGAAAACCGAGTTAAAAGCGTATTCCGTCACCAACTTAGTGCTGCGCTATCTGCTGCCTATTACGAACAAGCACGTACCTGACATTACCATCAAATGTCAGATTAACAACCTCTTCAATACCAAGTACGTCAATAACGGAGGTTCGCAGAAATATTACGATGACACGACCCAGCGATACGAAACTGCCGTTTGGTATTTCCCGCAAGCGGGTATCAACGTACACGCAGGTTTTGTCGTGAAATGGTAGAAAACAAACAAAAAATGGAAAAAAAAGGTGCTTTTTCTCGCAAAAAGTACTTTTTTTTGTAAAATTATTTGCGTAATTCAATTTTTTGTAGTAATTTTGCGCCGTATTCTGTAATCGTGCTTCGTGGCTTTACATTTTTTGTAATGCTCACGTCGGGGAGGTGTCCATTAAGTGCGGTGGGATACGGACATTATGAAATAGCGTCTTAAACGCGCTTTGTTTTGGCATTCTGAAATCTGGTAAATTTCGTAAAGTAACAAAACATTGCGACACTAAGATGCCTATGGTATGTATTTATGTGTGCGCGTATATACGCGTGTACCTTATTAAATATATACGGCGTGGGCTTCGGTGTTGCTGTTTGTTACAAAGGCAATACCAGGGCCTCAGAATGCGGAACAGCAAGATTGCAGTCCCGCTTTCGTTTTTTTAGAGAACAAAGTGGAACACTGTTTAACAGGTTCCCGCTTTCGTTTTTTATATTGCGGAGCTTCAATCTTAGAAGCTCCGCTTTTTCATAGGTACGCTTTGAATAGCGTTTGCATAGGTACGGAGTTTTTCTTTTATATCTTTTTGTATCTTTTTATACTGTACTTCGTACCTATGCAACACTTTTGGAGATATTGAAAATACAGGCTTTTGAAATACGGTAGAGATGATATATTTTTTAAGTGACGCACATCTTGGTAGTCCGGCAATTACGGATCATAGAGTTCATATGGATAAGCTGATTGCTCTTTTAGAACAGATAAGCCAAGATGCTACGGAGATATATATGCTTGGCGATATGTTTGACTTCTGGATGGAGTATTTTATCCATGACTCAAGCAAACGCCGGTTTGGCCCCTTCTTCAAAGCGTTGAGGAAGTTGCAGAAACAAGGGATAGAAATCCATTATTTCCTCGGCGATCACGACAGATGGGTGGCGGAGAGATTTGAAGAAATGACGCATGTAGAGATCAATAGCTACCCTTGTTCAATTGTTCGACATGGGAAGACTCTTTTTCTCGCTTACGGTACGGGCTTATATCCCTACGATTGGTATCGATCCTATCCTAAAGCAAAGCAGAGAAAAATAGAGCAGTCTATTAGAAAAAATGCCTTGCTGAGCAACTCGTCCTTTGTTTTATTATTTCGTTTCCTCCCTCCGGCTTGGGGCAATGCTATTGGCTATAGATGGGCACGGAAACAGAAAAATACGGAAGATAAAAATGACTTCATCGCTTATGCCAAGGATGAAGAGAAGCAAAAGAATCACCGCGATTATTATATCTTTGGACATACACATCTTGCTTTGGACATTCCGATTACTGACAAAAGCCGTGCTATCTTTTTAGGAGATTGTTTTGAGCAATGGACGTATGCCCAATTGGATGAGCAAGGAAATTTAGAACTGAAACATGCATAATATTCCACCTCAGGAATTGAAACAGGAGGCAGATAGCGAAAAGCTAAAAACGATCTTTGACATATTGGATTACCGTTCGCGTTCGGCAACATGTGTGCAGTTGTCGATACCGCGATGCTAAATCGACGGGCAACATGTGCCTCCGCTCTCCCCAATGATTAAAAATCCTTGGGGTCCCCGAATAAAAAATAGCAGATTTTGATTTTTTATGCTCAAAAACTTGCATATATCAGAAAAAAGCTGTAATTTTGCAGCGCAAAATCAACAGAAAGGATAGAGTTATGTCTGAAAAGGAAAGAATAATTGAGAATGAGCGTAAGGCTGTATTAAATCTTCTTCTCAAGAAGACGGGATTAAAATACAAAGATCTGGTAAATGCGCAAGTAGGTATGTGGATGGCTGGCAATATAGATTTATTGTCTGAGCAAGAGAGACAAATGTTCCCCAATTTGGCTTTCTAAAATGACAGCGCGTATTAAACCATACAACCCCAACCATATCTTCGTAGATACCAATGTGATTATAGGTGCTTATTGCGGAGATGGCAGGCATCAGGTTGATGAAGAATGCTTACGTTATCTCTTCTCATTAAATGGAAAGAGATTGTTTATTTCTTCTTTAAGTGTAGCCCAACTGATATCTATGTTTCAAAAGAAACGCACCAATGACGAAGTTGTGGGTATTGTTCGTCAGTTGCAACATCGCTTCTCTATCATCAGTTTTACAAATAATGATATAGATGATGCCTTGGTTGAAACAGGTGCAGACATTGAAGATAATGTACAATATGTGATGGCTAAGAAGCAGAAATGTCGAATCATAGTAACCAATAATATTAAGGACTATCGGTTATTAATGGGAATAGAAGCGATTAAGCCTTCCAAGATTCGAATCATCTCACGTTAATACATAGTTAACACTAACACTTTTGAGCGGTAATCCAATTATGCGGGGATTACCGCTTTTTTGTTGTGGTCGTCTAACAACTATTCGACCAATAAACGAATATTTAAAACAACCAAAAATATTAATTAACGAGGGGCAACCCTCAAGTATTAACAAAAACATTTAAATTTATGAAAAGATTTTTTCTAATTCCGCTATTGACGCTCTTTAGTTGCGTCATGGCTTTTGCGACGAATGTAGGCAATCTCACAGAACTACAAGCCGCACTCGCAACCGGTGGTGAGATTACGCTTACCGCTGACATTTCTGGCATTAACGCCGCTCTTAATGTTAACAAGTCTGTCGCTATTGATGGACAGGGACACATGCTCTCCGGTGCTATCGTTAACAAGGGTATTCTTACTCTGGTTGGCACAAATGACAACATGCTTGAGGTAGCAATTTCTAATCTGCACATTAAGAACACAAAAGCAAAAGGTATTGCTATCCATATTGGCGGTTATCTGGACAGCCTCTCCATAGATAATAGCACTTTGGAGTGTCCGACAAAAGGAAACAATAAGAGCATTGAGTTTGATGGCCCGCAACCACAAAATGCCAAGATTGGTATCCGTAATTCCACCCTTATCGCGTCGGCTTCTGGCTATCCTGTCCGTTCATACAATCCGATGAATCTCTATATAAAGGATTGCTCAACCAGTGGTTACTGCGCATTGAACTTCCAATCAAATATTGAGACATCTTCGAACCCTGCTTTAGTTCCTAATTTCGCGGGTTCTCGTGGCTCAAAAATATACGCGGAGAACTGCTATTTTGATGCACCGAACGTTCATTCATCAGCAGGTTCTAATGCATTCGCTTGTTTTGCATTCCGTGACGATGGTATCAATCTAACTTTAAAAAACTGCGGTATGAATGCAGAGGTACTTGGAAATGCAGGACAAACTGCTTTTGATTTAGGTGGAGGCTATTCCCCTGTCGAGCGTATCACAGACGATGGTGAACATGCAATCAATATTACTCTCGAAGGTGACAACACCCACATTAACGGCATGTTTGTTTCATCGAATATTTACACTGGAGTCGTTCAAACGGGAGTAACTGCTACTAAGGCTGAAGGATACCATTTGACAGAAACTGGTTATTCTTATAAATATACAAACATTGCAGACCCTGTCTATGATGCAGATAGAGCATTTGATGGAAAAACTACAATCAACTTTGTTATTACGGGTGGTACTTATTCCGTAAATCCTGAGTCCGTATCATTCCGTGGACATGTACTGAAAGATCAACTGACAGAAGCTGAAAAGCAATCAGATACAAGAAATCTTCCTGACAGTAAGTTTGAGCAACTCGGTATTACCATTCCTTCAACCCACCAAGTAAAAACCATTACCATGGATGGTGTCGCTAATCCTCTCTACCGTGTTGTTCCCAGGACAACAACCCTTTACGACCTGAACTCTGATGTTCCAGAAGAGGAGGGTGGCGCAGGACAGAACCCGAACACTTCTTTTGAACTTTCTACCGGTTCAGAAATGACTTTGAACCAAGCTACGACTAAAGCAGGTTATGTAGAAGTAAGCGACAACGGGGATGATGCTACTATCGTCAAAGTAGGTAAAACAGAGAATCCCGGAACGCCTTCTGAGACCAAAGTTGACCAGACTCTCGTTATCAACAATGGTTTGGACGTACAAGGCGACTCTAAGGTAGAGGTTCAGGCAGGATCTGCTCTCGTAATTGGTGAAGGTGGTATCGTTACCTCTAAACCGGAGAACATCGTTATTGAGGCCGATGAAGATGGTGCTGCTTCTCTGCTTCTCGACCCGACTATCACCGTTAACCAGACTCCGGAACTGACTGTTAAGATGACAGTTCCCGCTGAGCACGCTGGTTACGAAATGAATGGCTCTGACAAATACCGTCACTGGCACCGTTTCGCTATGCCGGTTGACCATATGGCTGCTACTTGGGTGAAAGATCCTGACGTACCGACATACCTTTATGGTTGGAACTATTCTGCTCAAGAATGGGCACAAGTAGGCGTTACTGAGATGGTTCCGTTCGTTGGTTACACCCTCTCACCGGATAAGGAGATAAGTACCAACACCGCTGTTACTTATACCTTCAAGGGTAAACTGCTGGGTAACACCAACTGCACTCTGAACCTCAACCACCATGGTTACAACTTCTTCGGTAACAGTTACACCGGCTACATCAGCATCCTCAAACTCGTTGACCAGATCATGGGCGACGCAAAGATTGATGGTACCGTTTGGATGTGGGACGGCGAGAAATACCAAGGCATAGGTCTGGAATACTTGAGACAATATGGTGCGATTGAGCCTTCATGGAAGAAAGAAGTAGCTCCGATGCAGACCTTCGTTCTTCGTCTTACCGGTGATGATTACTCTTCTACCGATATTAACTATGCTGACGCTATCTGGGGTAACCCGCGTTATGATGCAGCCAAAACCGCTCTGAATGCGGCTCCGGCTCGTCAGGCTGAAATTAATGACGACGCTATTATCCGTATGACTATTGAGGCTAACGGTCAGAAAGAGTCTGTTGTTCTCATTGAGAATGGTGTTTACTCCGATGCTTATGACCGCGGTTACGATGCTATCAAGTACATGAACGAGAATTGCTTCAACACTTATGTTGGTGTTAATGGCGAGAACTACGGTACCGTAGCAACCGATATCTTGGAAGGCAAGATGCTGAACATCAAAACCAATAACGAGTGGGCTTACTCGATAACCTTTGATTTCGTAGCTGGTGAAGAGTATGCGCTCCGCGATAACCTCACTGGCAATGTTATCGCTATCGAGGAAGGCGCTACCTACGAGTTCGCTGCTCAGCCGAACAGCACTATCGAATGTCGTTTCGAGATTGTATCGGTTGCAAAAATGCCGACCGCTATTGAGAATACTGAGGTGAAGGCTAACGTAAAGGGTATCTATACGCTCACCGGTCAGTATGTAGGTGAGGACTTTGAGGCTCTGCCTGCAGGTGTATATGTAGTAAACGGCGTTAAAATCGTTAAATGATAAATTCTAAGCAATTTGGGGCGCGCGCCGAAAGGCGCTGCGCTACCAAATTACACATCTTATGAAAAAGTATATAACACCCAATACAGAATATACGTACCTAACGCTTACAGGACACATCCTTAGTGTTTCTCAAGAGAATAGCGGAAGTATGAACACATCACCTAATACGAGTGGGGATAGTCCTAATGCGGTACGTAGAAAAGTATTCTAAATATAATTAGCATATTAAAAATTTCATGTTATGAAAAAGTTATTTATATCATTGATGGCAGTATTGTTCAGCGCTTATGTTGTAGCTGCTGATAGTGCAATAGCTCGTATTACCATTACGGGTACTACAAGTGGCGGTTCTGCCCAAATCACTCTCATTGAGAACCCATCTTATTCGGCAGGTTATGACAATGGTTATGATGCTCCCTGCAACATTAACTTGGCAGAGGATCTCCCCAAAACCTTGCATATATACAGCTATATTGGAGCAAACAAATATTCCACTATCGCTACCAACAATCTGGATGGTCTTCATGTTGATTTCATCACGAACCTCTTGGATGACGAGTACACAATGACTTTTGAAGTCTTCACTTTGGCTTCGGGTCGTACTCTGGATATTTATGATCTTGATGAGAATCATCGCACCGATATTGATCCTTCTGAGAGTTATACATTCACCGCAACCAAAGGTCATAACGAGATTATAGACCGTTTCATCATCAACTACGTTGCTCCTTCGTATGTAACTTCTGTAACCACCAATGCGTATGGTTGGGCTACGTTCTCCTATGACCAAGATCTCGTTCCGGTAAATGCAACCGCTCAGACACTCTACAAGGGTGCAATCAATAGTGAATACCTAGATTTGGACGATGTGGACTATGTGAAAGCCGGCGAAGGCGTCATCGTTTATGGCGCGCCGAGCACGACTTACTACTTCGCAGCCGGTTCTGGTTCTGATGATTTCACAGGCAATGCGCTCAAAGCTACTGCTACTTACGAAACCTCTATGAAGAACGTCTATGTCCTCAAGGGCAACGCTTTCTTGGAGTACGTAGGTACCAACACTTTGGCTGCCAACAAGGCATACATTCAACTGCCGGCTGGCCCGAACAACGCGCCTGCACGCATCTCGATGCGCTTCAATGAGCCCCAAGACGAGGAGAACGCAGAGGCTGAGTCTGTAAAGGCTGAGAAGTTCGTTGAGAACGGACAGGTACTCATTCGCCGCGGTAATGAGGTTTACAACCTCCAAGGTCAAATCATTCAATAATTTAGGAGGACACAATTATGACAAAGAAAAATTATATGGTTCCTAATACGGAGATGATCAACTTGGCATCGGAAGGACTCATGCAACAATCGCTGGGTATCCTGACCGGTTCCGGTGCAGCTAAAGTCGATAACGGAGACAGCATCGACTAACCCAACTCACGCTGCTACGTGAGCGATTAGAAAAACTTCTTTAGGCGTCTCTCTTTGCGAAAAGCGGGTCGCCGTTTTTTATGCCATTTAACGTACACGCAGGTTTTGTCGTGAAATGGTAGAAGCTATATAGGCGAAAAGCAAGGAGCCTGTGGGAAGCCAATTCCACAGGTTTTCTTTTAGGGAAAAGGGAAAAGTGAAGATGGAAAGGTAATGACATACCATCATCCAGATAGCAACGGTCGCAAGACCGATGAGCGTGGCAGTGAAGGCACGCAGGTTGAATAAGTTCCGATAGATCAGATACACCCAAATAGGGAGAACCAGAAAGACTACCGAGGGCAGCCAATAAGCGGCGATGCCGAGCAGCAGCGCTATTCGAAAACAGGGTTCTATCGCATCCCCGTGTCTCGGAATGTGGCGAACGATCATCACAGCTATCAAGGCAAAAAGAGCGGGAAGGTAATCAATAATGGATAGTTGAAAGTTTAAAGTTGAAAGTTTAAAGTTGAACCATGGCAGCGCGCAGACCAACCCTGCCAACAGCCAAAAGACTATCGGCAGGGTGTGATAGAGAATATTTTGTGTGCTGCGCTTCAAAATCAATCGTCAATTACTCAATGAATCCTTTGCGGCGAAGGAGGTTCTTGGGGTCTGCCTCTTTGCCGCGGAACTCAAGATAGAGCTCTTGGGCGTCACGTGTGCCGCCTTGCTCCAAGAGGTGACGGAAACGTTTAGCGGTCTCCGGCTCAAAGAGGTTACCGGTCTCCTTGAAGGCTGCAAAAGCATCTGCATCGAGCACAGCTGCCCATGTATAGCTGTAATAACCTGCTTCGTAACCCGTGGTGAAGATGTGATTGTAGAACGTCGGACGATACCGAACGATGATCTCATCAATCATGCCCATCTTGTCCAAGCTCGCTTTCTCAAACGCATTGACGTCCAGACCTTCTGCGGTGGTCAACTCATGGAAATCCATATCAAGGATAGAAGCGGAGAGTAACTCGGTAGTCACAAATCCTTGGTTGAACTTACCGGCAGCATTGATCTTCGCAATCAGACTGTCCGGAATCACTTCGCCTGTCTGGTAATGGAAAGCATAGGTCTTGAGCACCTCCGGCTCGTACGCATAGTTCTCCATGAACTGAGACGGCAGTTCCACAAAGTCACGCGGCGTATTGGTACCGCTCAGGGATTTATAGTGCGCCTTGGAGAGCAGACCGTGGAGTGCATGACCGAACTCATGGAAGAGGGTCTCTACATCGTCCATAGAGAGGAGCGACGGATTGCCTGCGGCGGGTTTGTTGAAGTTACCGACGTTGATGATCACCGGACGATGATCCACGCCCTCTGCATCGATATATTGAGGCAGGATATTGTTCATCCATGCGCCCGGACGTTTGCCTGCACGCGGGAAATAATCGGTATAGAGGATTCCGACGAGCGAACCATCTGCGTCCGTTACCTTGAAGACCTCTACCTCTTTGTTATAGACCGGCATATTCTTGAGCGGCTCGAACTGCAGACCGTAGAGTTTGGTAGCTACACCGAACGCACCTTTGCGAACGTTATTAAGTTCGAAATAGGGCTTGATCTCTTCCTCATCGAGAGCATATTTGGCTTTACGCAGTTTCTCTGCATAGTACCACCAATCCCAAGGCTGGAGAAGTACCTGATCGTCCGTGTGTGGCGTTTGTGCCATCTTCTCTGCGTCCATCATCTTCTGGAGCTCAGCTGCTTCGCGTTTGGCAGCCTCCAGCGACGGAACCCAAACGGATTGCAGGAAAGCATCGACCGTCTGATGGTTCTTCGCCATGCAGTCAGCGAGGATATAGTCGGCAGGGTTGTCATAGCCGAACAGTTTGGCTTTCTCTATACGCAGTTCCATCTCGCGAACGATGACGGCTTTGTTGTCATTGTCGTTATCGTGGTTACCGCGTGTGGTGTAGTCCATAAGGAGCTGTTTGCGCAGTTCGCGGTTCTCGCAGTACTGGAGTACCGGCGTGAACGAGGTACGTTTGGGAGTGAAGAGCCACTCTCCCGGGTGACCGGCTGCGGCTGCCTCTTCTGCGGCTGCGGCTTTAGCGCTCTCGGGCAGACCTGCCAACAGTGCCTCATCGGTAACGAAGCGTTTGACAGCATCGCTGTTGGTCTCGGCTACCACGTTATTACCGAACTTGAGCGAGAGGAGAGCCAACTCTTTGTTGATCTCTTTGAGACGCTCTTTCTTGTCCTCCGGCAGGTTCGCTCCGTTGTCCGCAAACGACTTATAGGTCTCGGTCACAAGACGCATTTGCTCGGGATTGAGACCCAACTGGTTGCGCTGGTCATAGACGAACTTCACGCGCTGAAAGAGTTGGTCGTTGAGGATGATTCCATCGCTGAGGTCGCTCAGCATAGGACTTACCTGCTCTGCTATCTCATTCATCTCATCGTTACCGTCTGCCTCCAACACATTGAAGAACACACCCTGCACGCGGTCTAAGAGCAGGCCGCTACGATCGAGGGCTACGATAGTGTTCTCAAAAGTGGGCTCATCGGGATTGTTGGTGATCGCCTCTATCTCGGCTTTGTTCTGACGAATAGCCTCCTCAAAAGCAGGCATGTAGTGCTCTAACTGGATTTGGTCAAAAGCCGGTACTCCGTATGGAGTCTTCGGCTGCTCCAACAGCGGGTTGGTTTGGTTACATGCTAATAAACTCATAGCAATGACTCCTAAAAAAATGTTTTTTTTCATATTGTATAGTCGTTAGTCGTTAGTCACTTTATCCTGACGTTTTTCTCCATGGACTGTCTGATCATCCGCCGCAGTTCTTGGGACTTGGTGTCCGCTTTCTTATGGAGGATCGGACGGAAGTCTTTGGCGAACTTACACTTGGCAAGTTTGATCTGCAGGTTATCCATATTTCCGCCCACGTGTACACCTAAATAAATAGGTTTGAGGACGTTGATGTCGTAGTCGAATGTCATATCTGTCTTATGCCGTCCGCCCAAAGCCACCATGTAGTTATCCATGGAGATCGCTAACGGATAGACATCTATCTCGTCCTTATAGACGGTGATCTCGGCATTGATGGAGTCGATGACGTTCTCGGTCTTCTTGTTGAACATGAGCAGTTTGCTAATCTTGGTGAAGGTCTCGCCGTCCAGTACCACCATGTTTGCACCCGAGAGGGAAGCAGCACCGCGGAGGGTACTGATCTTGGGCTCGTATTGACTGTTGAGATAAGTCTCTGCTGCCAGATGGAACTGCGCGTTACCCTTGAAGCTGCTGAGCATCGGTACCATCTCTTTCAGATCCGGTATCATCGCCAACAGCTCGTCAATATTGACATCCAACATATGATAGTCGAGTCCCACATAGAGGTGGTTGCGACGCGGCGTGCGGTAGATAGCGGTTAGTTGCAGTTTGGCGGCGTGACAGACGAATCCGACCTCGTCGAGGATCAGTTTGCCCTCCTTGACGAATAAACCGCCCTTGAGGTCTTTGGCTACCTGTTCGAAGATCTCCACCTCTCGGATATGGGTGTTGAGCGCCAAGTCCACATCTGTCGGAACCAAGAATGGTTCCTTTAGACCGCCTTCGGCTGTAGGAGCACTATCGCTGTTAGACTGCTCACTTTTGTTCGCTGAAGGAACGCCTTCGGCTGAAGGAGCCTCTTCCTCGCTACCTTTGTCGGCAGAGAACCACGCTAAGAGTTGGTTGGCGTCGCAGTGGTCGGAGATAATATCCAACTCACCCTCGAGTATATCTTCGTGGCGGAACCATTTACCCATATTACGGACGTGTCCTTTGAGGTTCAAGTCCGAATGTCCCACTTCGAGACGCGAGTTCTCAATGGTCATCTCGCGGTTGGAGTACGCGAACTCAATAGACGGAATACGGACAGTCTCCGGCAAACGTTCCGGTATAGACAGCTCACCTCTCTTGAGGTTCACTTTGAGCATCGGGTTCCATTTGAGGAGCATATTCTCTTCGTTGGCTTTGTAGCGCGAACCTGCCTCTAAAGCTAACGTTCCGGTCTTAGCTGCAAGTTCCGAACCGATATGTATCTCAGCCGCTTGTGCGTTCAGCTTGGAGCGCAGGACAGGAATGGTCTTGTCGCTTCTACTACCGCCCAGCGATGCCTGCAGATGAGAGGGTTGCAGGTCGGCTTTTATATCTTTGAAATAACCGTTGAGCGCTTGGCAGTCCAATTGGGCTTCCAAGACCGGTATAACGGTTGTGTCTTGGGTGTTATACTCGGCGTACGCTTTGATCTTAGGCGCGTTGATGGTCACATCCATCGAGTCCATGGCTACGCGTAATGGCTGCTCGGTCTGAAGTCCGACAGCGGCGTAGAGCACCGGATCCTTGCTCAGCATATTACCTGCCTCCAGTTGGATAGCCGATGCCTGCAGGGCGGTCTTCAAGGGCGTATTCATCTCGAAATCGATCTTATCGGTCTCCAAGTCGATACGAGCCCAGTTAACGGATTGTCTAGACGGTGTGGGGTTTGGCAGCTGAATACGCGCCTTCGTCTTGGGCAGCTCTGCCTCCATCGAATCCATGGCAAAACGGATGTCTGACAAGAGCAGGTCGGCATCTATATGTCCTTTCTCCGGATGCATCTGAGTGAGGTCGCTCAGTCTCATACGGGCGTTCGCTTTACCTTTGGCATGACCCGATAAATCCATATTCTCGGGCATGAAATACGCAAAGTCCGGCAGGTTAGCGTCCAGATCCAAAGCAAGGTTCATGGACATGTCACCCAGCAAATCATTGATTGTACCCTTAGCCGCTACCGAGGACTGTTTGGTATTGGCTTTGAGCGAATGGATAGCTACCGATGAACGCTCACCTTTGTTCATACGCAGGTCTGCGTCAGCTTTGAGCACTACGTCCTTTAATTCGTACGGCAGCGGTTGGTACGATCCCTTGCCTTCCGTGAGGTTCAGGTTCGCCTGAATATGCGGTAAAGTCTGTTCGCTGACAATACCTTGTACTTGTGCGTTCAACTGTACCTTACCATCTACGCGAATGTCCTTGAGGGCTTGCATGAACTTCGCCGGAACGAGAGCCAAGAGTGGTTCGATCTGCCATGTGGCAGTCTCAACCTTAGCGTCTATCGCTAAACTGTCTCCGATAGTGACTTCTCCTCCCAGACGCAGATCGAACTCATTGACAGCCAGACGGGCTTCGTCGAGAGCGAAATGCATCGTATTCAGATCCATTGCTAACGGTGCAACCAACTCTACATGCAGATGATCCGCGTAATCCTCGTTCTGGAGACGTGCGCATACATCTTGGGCATCGAGGGTAAGAAGCATATCGTCCCAACTTGCCGCTTTTGCATTCAGTTTGGTCTGACCCAACGAAGCTTCGATGGTATCTTTGTCGTCCACAAAAGTGATATAGTTTGCTTTCAGACTCAGACCGTCCACCTGCAGTTTATTGAAAGGCAAGGCAAAAGCCGAGGTGTCTTTTTGGGCAGTGTCCGGCGAGGTGACGAAGACCTCTAAGTTGTTCGATCCGTCTGCCGCCATGAAGAAATTGACGCGAGCATCATCGAGAATAGCCTCGTGTACATGCAGGTTCTTATGGTTCAAGAACTCCATCACATCGACAGTTGCTACGATTCGCTTAGCTGCTACGACGGTATCGTTCTGTGCGCCGGATTTGGGATTGATCAGCAGCAGGCCGTCTGCACGCAGTCCGAAACGCGGGAAGGTGGAGAAGAACGTCAGATCCACTTCTCCTATCTCGTGCTCACAGGTGATATATTTCGCTGCCGCCTCACGTGCAATGGGTGTCAGACGTTCCGGCGTGAAGACGACATACACGGCAAAACATGCTACCGCTATCACGATCAGCACGAGCCCCAAAAGCGTCCAACCGAAGATTTTCAATGCGCGTTTCATAAAGAACGGATTTTATTGTTTGGTAAAGTTTTTCTTTTCTTTCAGATCGTTCTGGAAAGTCATTTTGGAGGACGTAAGCGTGATCATCTTGAACGATTTGGGTACATCAGCACCCTTATTGTCCAGCATATTGATGTACGTGAAATCTCCGTTCTTTTCGAGCTTATACTGGAACCATCCGTTTCCATGATAGCTAACGGGATCAAAGAGATCGTCTTCCGTTACATCATCTCCGTAGTCACCCCACTCTCGTCCCCAAAAGCAACCTTCAATATCCCCTTGGTCAGCAGTAAAACGCATATACCACGTGGTGGTTTGGTCATTCTGCCATAGACCTTGCAGGTCAGAGAGGTAGAAATCCTTCTGATCTTTTTTACAACCGACGAGGCAGATGCCTGTGAGGGCAATCAATGCCATGTACAAAAACTTTCTCATTGTGTTATGCTTTTTTGATGTTAATATTCACGTTGTAACCGTCCATTTCGATAGTCGATGGTAGTTGGTCGTTGGTCGTTAAACTCAACTTGGTGGCGAGGACTTGAGATGCGATGTAATCGCCGCAATGGAGGACTGCGTTGTGGATCTCGGGACGGTCTTCAAGTTCGATCTCGATGCGATCGGTGATCTCCAAGCCGGACGACTTACGCAGGTTCTGGATGCGGTTGATAAGCTCACGCGCGATACCTTCTTCGATGAGTTCGTCGGTCAGTTCGATGTCCAAAGCGACGGTGAGGATACCGTTGTTGGCTACCAACCAGCCCGGCATGTCTTCCGTCAGGATTTCGACGTCCTCGGGCACTATCGTGTAGTCGAAAGTCGAAAGTCGAAAGTCGAAAGCGCCTTCGGTTTCCATCTTTGCAATCTCGTCCTGGGACATAGCGTTGATAGCGGCAGCAAGAGCTTTCATGTTCGCGCCGACTTTCTTACCGAGGACTTTGAAGTTCGGCTTGATCTTCTTGACGAGACGAATCTCCGATTGCTCAGCAGGAACGATGACGAGTTCCTTGACGTTCACCTCTGATTTGATGAGGTCTGAAACGTGCAGAAGCGCATCGGTAGTCTCGCTATCCGGCGTCGGGATGACGGCTTTCTGGAGCGGTTGACGCACATTCTTCTCTGCTCGTTTACGGAGCGAAAGGATAGTGGACGTCGCTTGTTGGGCGAGGTACATCTGACGCTCAAGGGTCTTGTTGATGAGCGCTTCGTCGGCTTTGGGCCACGTGCTGAGGTGTACCGTTTCGCCCGTGAGGTCACGATAGAGACGGTCGGCAAAGAACGGAGCGTTCGGTGCCATGAGTTGTGCTACGGTCTTGAGACAGGTGTAGAGCGTTGTGTATGCTGCCTCTTTGTCTGCATTCATCTCACCACCCCAGAAACGTTTGCGGTTGAGGCGCACGTACCAGTTACTCAGGTCATCCTGCACGAAATCCGAGATCGCACGTCCGGCTTTAGTCGGTTCGTACGCTTCATAGGCTTCGGTCACTTCTTTGACGAGCGAATTGAGCTTCGAGAGGATCCATTTGTCAATCTCGGAGTAGTCAGACGTAAGCGGTGACTGTCGGTTGACTGTCGGTTGACCGTCGGCTGACTGTCGGTTTTCGACTGTCCAATGATCGACATTAGCATAGAGAGCAAAGAAGCTATAGGTGTTAAAGAGCGTTCCGAAGAATTTACGGCGGACTTCATCGACGCCTTCGGGATCGAACTTGAGGTTTTCCCACGGCGAGGAGTTGGTGAGCATATACCAACGAACGGGATCGGGTCCGTATGTATCGAGTGCGCCAAAAGGATCGACAGCGTTGCCAAGACGTTTGGACATCTTATTGCCGTTCTTATCGAGGACAAGTCCGTTGGAAATGACGTTTTTGTACGCTACGGTGCCTTCGATCATGGTGTGGATTGCGTGGAGGGTGAAGAACCATCCGCGTGTTTGGTCCACACCTTCGGAGATGAAGTCAGCGGTACGCGGTGCGTCGGCGTTCTCGAAGGGATAGTGGTTTTGTGCGTACGGCATCGCGCCCGAGTCAAACCACACGTCGATGAGGTCGAGTTCACGCTTCATGGGCTTGCCGGACGGAGAAACGAGGATGATCGAATCCACGTACGGACGGTGGAGATCGATAACCGAAGGATCGTAATTAGCCTTCGAATAATCGCCCACTTTATGGTTCGGCCACGGGTTCGAGGACATGAAGCCTGCCTTCACAGATTTCTCGATTTCATCGAACAATTCTGCGATGGAACCGATGCAGATTTCCTCTGTTCCGTCTTCGGTACGCCAGATCGGCAGCGGTGTTCCCCAATAACGTGAACGGGAGAGGTTCCAATCGTTGAGGTTATTGAGCCACTGACCGAAACGACCTGTTCCGGTGGATTCGGGCTGCCAGTTGATGGTCTTGTTGAGAGCGATCATCTCATCGCGCGCCTTGGTGGATTTAATGAACCAGCTGTCCAACGGATAATAGAGGACAGGTTTGTCGGTTCGCCAACAGTGGGGGTACGAGTGTACATGTTTCTCCGTGCGGAGGAGACGACCATCGGCTTTCATCTCCAGACAGAGGTGAAGATCGAGCGATTCTGCCTTAGAAGCTGCGATTTCATCGTACTTTCCGTCGATGGAGAACTGCGGGTCATAGGCGTTCTTGACCCAACGACCGGCATAACGACGGTAGAGCTCGTCGTTGACGTTCGCTTTGTACCAATCTTGGTCCAAATCTTCCACATTCCAATATTTACCGGTGAAATCGACCATAGGACGCGGACCGTTGTTCTTGGTCTGCATGTAGAGACCCGGCACACCTGCCGCGTCGGCTACTTTCTTATCGTCCGCTCCGAAAGTGGGGGCGATGTGTACGATACCGGTTCCGTCTTCGGTGGTAACGTAGTCTCCGGGAATGACGCGGAATGCTCCTTTACCCGGGTTCACCCACGGGAAGAGCGGCTCGTATTCGAGTCCGACGAGGTCTGCGCCTTTGTAGCGGGCTACGATCTTCGGCTCAAGGAGTTTGCCTTCTTCGTCTGTTCCGCAAAGGTCTTTCTGATAAGCACTCAGGCGAGCCTCCGCAAGGATAATATGGTCACCGGTGGGCGTCTCCACTTCTACGTAGTCAATCTTCGGTCCCACACAGAGGGCTGTATTGGAAGGCAGTGTCCACGGTGTGGTCGTCCAAGCGATGATGTAAGTAGAAAGACCGCTACGCTCAAAGTCGAAAGTCGAAAGCCCTTTTCCTTTTACCTTGAAGCGTGCTGTGCAGGTGAGGTCTTTGACGTCACGGTAGCAACCGGGCTGGTTGAGCTCGTGGGAGGAGAGACCTGTTCCGGCAGCAGGGGAATAGGGCTGAATGGTGTAGCCCTTATAGAGGTAACCTTTCTTGTACAACTCTTTGAGGAGATACCAAAGGGTCTCGATATACTTGTTATCGTACGTGATATAGGGATCGTCCAAGTCCACCCAGTAGCCCATCAGTTTGGTGAGGTTCGTCCACTCGGCGGTGTATTTCATGACCTCACGGCGGCAAGCAGCGTTGTATTCATCGACAGAGATCTTCTTGCCAATATCCTCTTTGGTAATACCAAGCATTTTCTCGACGCCCAGCTCTACGGGCAGACCGTGGGTATCCCAGCCTGCCTTACGGCGTACCTGAAAACCCTGCATCGTTTTGAAACGGCAGAAGGTATCTTTGATGGTACGTGCCATAACGTGGTGAATACCGGGTTTGCCGTTAGCCGAGGGAGGTCCCTCGAAGAACAAAAACTGCGGATGACCCTCTCGTGTGGTCACACTCTTTTCGAACAATCCTTCTTTTTCCCACTGCTCTAACACCTCACGGCTTAGAGCAGCTAAATCTAATCGTTTGTATTCGTTAAAATGTTTCATTATAGTGATTTTTTATAGCCTTGCACACACGCCAAACGCGCACCTTTGAGCGCGCATGACGCAATTTGGGCACAAAGGTACTACTTTTTTATGAAATATGCAAACTTTCCGGCGTTTTTTTATGGATTTTATCGAAGATAATAGTTTTTGCGCAGCGTTTCGAACTGTTCGGGCTGTGCTTTTAGTTGCCGAGTTATATCTTCGAGCCAATGCGGATTATTGGGTTCGGCAGTCTTGCCCTCGTACGGATAAGCAGAGATGTCTATGGGGGGCAATTGGAATAGATTTGCGATAGAATTCAGGCACATCTGGGTTGCATTTCGTTTCCCTTGTACGGAATAACCCGCAATGTGCATGGACGCGCGAAAGGCGGATTGTAGCACCTCTTTGTTCAGATTCGGCTCGTTCTCCCATGTATCCAGTATGAAAGGGTGTCCGCTGTGAAGCAAGGCTTGTTCATCCACCACTCCTCCGCGTGCTGCATTGATGATGAGCGCGTCGGGTTTGCAATGCGAGAGGAAGGTCTCGTCGCACAGGTGACGCGTCGGACAAACAAGCGGCACGTGGAAGGTGATAATATCGCAATTCTTCGCGATTTTATCGAGAGAAATACCGATTCCTTTAGGCGGGTCATTGAGCAGCACTTTGAGTCCCTTTCGCTCTGCCATCTTGGCGACCAATGAACCGACATGACCGACTCCGACCACACCGATGGTCGGAGTATTTGAAGATTTGAAGATTTGAGGATTTGAAGATTTGAAGATTTGATATTCATCAATGGCTTGCTCTATGTAGTCGCAGACGGCTTGCGCGTTGCAACCCGGGCACGACATCCAATGGATGCCATGGGTGTCACAGTACGCTGTATCTATATGGTCAAAGCCGATGGTAGCCGTACAAACGAGCCGAACCCGCGAGCCAGACAGAAGTGCTTCGTTGACTTGTGTGCGGGTTCGGATCACTAATACGTCTGCTTCTCGTACGGCGAAAGCATCGATTTGTTCCGGTTTCATCGGAAAAATCTGCACTTGTGGCCACGCTTTTTGAACCGCCTCCACGAGAAACGGAATATATTGGTCGCAGACGATTACCATGTTGTCGCTATTAGCCGTTGTATTTGATGTTATCAATCAAGCGTACCGGTCCGCAGTACACGGTAATACAGCCTATAGCGTGATCGAAGGTGTCTGTGGGCAGCAAGGTAGTTTGGTCAACAATCTCATAATACTCCACTTCGAGACCTTCTACTGCATTGACGGTATCGATGACTCGTTGCTGTACGTTAGCTACCGTTGCACCTTCTTCTTTTGCCCATTTCAACGAAGAAAAAAGCGTTTTGGAGATAGCCAAAGCAGTCTCTTTTTCGGAGGCAGAGAGACGTTCGTTACGGCTTGAGAGCGCCAAACCTGATTCCTCGCGAACAATCGGACAATCGATGATCTGCAGTGAACCGAAAGTGCCTGCCATGGAACTGCGTTCTACCATATGATGGATGATCGCCAGTTGCTGGAAATCCTTCTCGCCGAAATAACCTTTGTCGGGTTGTACGAGGTAGAAGAGGCGGCTGACTACTTGTACGACACCGTTGAAGTGACCCGGACGCATTTTGCCTTCCATGACCTTGTCCAGCCCTGCGAAATCAAACTCGAAAGTGCTGTTCATCTCTTCTGCCGAATACATTTCTTCGGGTGTCGGAGCGAAGACGAAATGGGCACCGATGGAACTGAGCAACTCGGCGTCGCGTTCGATGTTACGAGGATACTTAGCCAAGTCCTCTTTGTTGTTAAACTGGGTCGGGTTGACAAAGACGGAAACGACACAGATGTCATTCTCCGCAACTGCTCTTTTGACGAGGCTTGCGTGTCCCTGATGGAGAGCTCCCATCGTCGGAACCAAACCGATTGTTTTGCCTTCTTTTTTGCATGCACTTACTGCTGCCTGCAATTCCTTTTTGGTTGTGATTATCTGCATAATTTTTTCTTAAAAATGACACAATATTTTGAAAAAACGTGCAAAGTTACGCAAAATTCCTTGAAAAATAAAATTTTTTGACACTTTTTCTTCATTTTTTTTCGTAATGTCAGATTTTTTTCGTACCTTTGCAATGCGAAAAAGTATATAAGCCCATGAAAGAGCCTAATCGTATCCTTTTTATCTCGCAGGAGATTAACCCTTATTTGCCGGAAGAGACCCCGATCCGTCAGCTCAATCGTCAATTACCGGAGTATTTCCAGTCTCATAGTTATGAGACCCGTACGTTTATGCCTAAGTTTGGCGAAATCAACGAGCGTAGAAACCAATTGCATGAGGTGATTCGTTTGTCGGGAATGAACTTGATCATCGAAGATGCGGATCATCCGTTGCTGATCAAGGTGGCTTCTATTCAGTCTGCGCGTATCCAGATCTATTTCATTGACAATGATGATCTGTTCCATCGTCGCAAAGGTGTGATAGATGATAATGGCGAGGAGTATCCGGATAACGACGATCGCGTTATTTTCTTTGCCCGTGGTGTGATCGAGACGGTGAAGAAGTTGCGTTGGACGCCGGACATCATCGTTTGCTCGGGATGGATGAGTGCGTTAGCTCCGCTATACCTGAAAAAGGCCTTTAATGATGAGCCGTTTTTCGCGCACTCCAAGATCGTGGTGACCTTGGATGATAACGAATATCAGAAACCTTTCCCCACATCGTTCTCGGACAAACTGCGTATTGACGGAATCAGTAATACGGACGTTCGTTCGATAGCCGGTTTCCCTGTCGGATACGAGGAGTTGATGCGTCTGGCGATTGATTTCTCCGATGCTATCGTGTATGCTTCACCAAAGGTGAACCAGCGATTGATGAATTATGCAGAGACAAAAGGCAAGCCTATTTTAACGTATGAGCCGACGGCGGATTTGAATGAGATGTGCAGCCGTCAGTGGGATTTTTATCAGACTCTATTGCAAACCAATGAATAAACGAATATCGTTTTATACTATTTTAATCGTTCTGGCATACTGTTTGGCGGGCTGCAAGGACGATGTAAAGAGTGCGGGACAAGCCGTACTGGATGACGACGATGCAGTCGTTGTTTATGCCGATACCTTTCCGATTTGGTCTATGATGGACAGTTGCGAGGCGATTATCTCGCAGGCTGACTCGTTCTTGTTGGGCGAGTTGGAGACGCGTTACGGTTTGGTGCGCTCTTCTATCTTGACGCAGTTAGCTTGTCCGGTGGGATTCTCTTATCCGGAGGGCTCGGTGGTTGATTCGATCTGTCTGTTTATGTACTACTCCAGTTGGGTCGGGGATGCCAATGCTCCCTTGGCTATCAATGCGTATCTGATGGATAAGGGAACATTTAACTATTCGGGTGTTTATCCGACCGATCTGAAGATCGATGACTACTGCTCGCGTACGAAGCCTATGCTGACGAATCGTCAGATCGTGGTTGCGTCGGAGAAGATGGATTCCATTGCAAATGAGAGCGGTACGTATATACCGGTCGTTCGGATGAAGGTGAATGATGATTTCATGGATTATTTTTGGGCGATGAAGTCATTTGAGAGCCAAGAGGCGTTCAATAAGCAGTTTAACGGTCTGCTTTTGGAGACTTCGTTCGGTTCTTCCACGATGCTGAATATCTCGGATATTGCTTTAGGTGTGTATTATCATTTCCCGTACTCCAAGGCGGGTAAGGATACTACGGTGACGGATATGAAGGCGTTCTACGCCAACTCGGAGATCCGTACGGTGAACCATCTGGATTATCCGGATAAGAAAGAGTGGATAGATGAGTTGCTCAATGACTCCGACACCTATAATTATATTATATCGCCTGCGTATGCGTACACGCGCGTGACGTTCCCGATGGAGAGCATTGTGGATTCTATTATGCAGCATATGGTGGAGCAAGAAGGCGATTTGCTCATTGAGACGAAACGTCCGTATGTCAACAGAGCTTATGTGCGGATTGATGTCACCAATAAATACACGGGTTCAGAAGCCGACAAGACGAGTGCGGATTGGTTGCAGCCAGCTCAGTACATGCTGCTGATCAAGGAGTCCTCGATGAAACGTTTCTTCTCGGAGCGCGAACTCCCTTCGGACACGTGTGCGTTGCTCAGTACGCTGGTACAAGGAACCGATTCGAAAGGCGATGCTATCTACTACTATAACTACGATATGTCGGATTTTCTGACGAATCAGCTTCGTAATCACACGACGGATCCGGAATTGAAGATGATGCTTGTTCCGGTAACCTTAGTGGCTAATTCGTCCGGAACGGCAGCGTCAGCGTATTCGGCTGTCCGCCAACAGCAGACGATGTCTGCTACGCAGATACGATCAGCCAAGAGCGGCATGAAATTCGAGATCGTGTATAGCGGCTTCTCTATTCCTTCATTCACAGACGAGGACTAATGAAAAAGAAACGCGGCCGACGGTCGCGTTTCTCTTTTAACTATTATGTTACCGGACTCTTATACGGCGTTTTTCAGTCGTACCATTTTGTCCTTGCCTAATTTCTGTTCGGCATATTCTTTGGTTACCGTGAAGGAGGTCTTTACTCCTTCTTTTTTGTTGCTCGGCAGTTCGAACATCAGATCCGCCATGATGGTCTCCATCAGTCCGCGCAATCCGCGAGCACCGAGTTTGTACTCCAGTGCTTTATCTACCACATAATCGAGGGCATCGTCCGCGAACGTCAGTTCCACATTATCCATCGCAAGCAGTTTCTTGTACTGTTTGGTGAGGGCGTTCTTGGGTTCGGTGAGGATATTCCGCAAAGCCGTTTTGTCGAGCGGTTTCAGATAAGTCAAAACCGGCAGACGACCGATGATCTCAGGAATGAGTCCATAGGACTTGAGATCCTGCGGTGCGATATACTGGAGGAGGTTGTTCTTATCCACGCGTGCAGCCTCTTGCTGGGCAGCAAACCCCACAGTCTGCGTGTTCATTCGTTGCGAGATCTTACGCTCTATGCCATCGAAGGCACCGCCGCAGATGAAGAGGATATTCTTGGTATTGACATGAATATACTCCTGATCGGGATGCTTACGTCCTCCCTGAGGCGGCACGTTGACCACCGATCCTTCAAGCATCTTGAGCAAGCTCTGCTGTACGCCTTCTCCGCCCACGTCACGGGTGATGGAGGGGTTCTCGGATTTGCGGGCGATCTTATCGATCTCATCGATGAAGACAATACCTCTCTCGGCTTTGGTGACATCGTAATTAGCGTCCTGCAGCAGGCGAACGAGGATAGTCTCTACGTCTTCTCCGACGTATCCCGCCTGCGTAAGCGAGGTAGCGTCACCGATAGCGAAAGGCACCTTGAGCATCTTCGCGATGGTCCGAGCGAGAAGCGTCTTACCTGTGCCGGTAGAACCGACGAGAAGGATATTGCTTTTCTCTATCTCTACGTCATCGTTGGTGATCGATTGCAGGACACGTTTGTAATGGTTGTACACCGCAACAGAAAGGAAGCGTTTTGCTTCCTCCTGTCCGATCACGTATAAATCCAGAAAATCCTTAATGGCTTGCGGAGTAGGCAGGGAGTCTAAGTTGATCGATTGATCCGAGTTGACGCGCGCTTTGCGCATCGCCTCCACCATGTGATGCCCCGACTCAATACATTCCGAACAGATGAGCACATGTTCCTCCATGCCGGAGAACATATCCGGCATCGGACGCCCACAGAAAGAGCATACGTCTGTGTTCTTTTGCTTTCCCATTAGTCTTTGTGGATATAGAGTTTATCAATCATTCCGTATTCAAGTGCCTCTTTAGAGGTCATCCAGTGGTCACGATCGGCATCCTGACGGATCTGGTCAATCGCTTTGCCCGAATGGTCGGAGATGATCTGATAGAGTTCGTCTTTGAGTTTGAGGATCTCCTTGGCGGTGATCTCAATATCGGATGCTTGTCCCTGAATGCCACCAAGGGGCTGATGGATCATGACGCGGCTGTGGGGCAAAGCGGCACGCATACCTTTCTCGCCTGCTACCAGCAGCACAGCTCCCATGGATGCAGCCAGACCGGTACAGATAGTAGATACACGCGCTTTAACAAACTGCATCGTGTCATAGATACCCAGACCGGCATACACCGAACCACCCGGTGTATTCAGATACAAGTTAATATCCCGCTCGCTATCCACAGAATCCAGATAGAGCAGCTGTGCTTGGATAACGTTTGCGGTGTAGTCATTCACCTCGGTACCGAGGAAGATCACGCGATCCATCATCAGGCGGCTGAAGACATCCATCTGCGTCACATTGAGTTGACGCTCCTCCAAGATAGTAGGCGATATATAGCCACTATCCATTACCTGATGCGCACTTTGCGACAAGACCTTCTCCACATGCATGGAGTTAAGGCCTTGCGCAACTGCGTATTTTATAAAATCGTTTTGCATAATTTATTTCTGCTCAGCTTTTTTAGCTGCTCGTTTAGCCGTTGCCATCTGGATGTCATAAGCGATCGGCGAAGCGATGAACACAGACGAGTAAGTACCTACGATCACACCCATGAGGAGCGCGAATACGAAGCCTTGGATCGTCTCACCGCCGAATACGAAGATAGCCAGCAATACTACGAACGTACTCATAGAGGTCGAGAACGTACGGCTGAGCGTGTTGTTCAAAGCGTCGTTGATGTTCACTTGGCGATCACGCTTCGGATAGAGCGTGTTGTACTCACGTACACGGTCGAAGATGACCACGGTATCGTTGATAGAATAACCGATAACGGTCAGGATAGCAGCGATGAAGGCTTGGTCAATCTCCATGGAGAAAGGCATGATCTTCCAGAGGATAGCATACAGACCGAGGATGATCACTGTATCGTGCGCCAATGCAGCGATAGCACCTACGGAGTAAGCGAAGTTGCGGAATCGGAGCAGGATATAGAGGAAGATCACAATGAGCGCAGCGAGCACAGCCCAGACAGCGCTGGTCTTGATATCATCGGCGATAGCCGGACCTACTTTCTGGCTCTGCATGATACCTACAGATGCGTTCGACTCGGTGGAGCGGAAATCATCGAAGGTGATATTGTCGCCCAGGAACGGTTTGCAGCCCTCGTAGAGCAGTGCCTCAATCGCCTCGTCAGCCTCAGCAGTCTCTTCGTGGATACGGTAGTTGGTTGAGATACGTACCTGGTTGGCGTCGTTACCGTAGGTGATCACATTCAGCGAGAAGAGTTCGCCGTCCTCCAGCGTAGCGCTGAAAGTCTTATCAAGGCTCTCGCGTACATCCTGGGTGTTGATATTCCGGTCGAAACGGACAACAAAGTTACGTCCACCGGAGAAGTCGATACCGAGGTTCAGTTTACCGAAGATATGCGGCTCCAGACCCAGAATAGCGAAGATAACCAATGCGCCCGACAGGCAGTAAGCCCATTTGCGCGCAGCCACGAAATCGAAATGTATATTCTGGAGGAAGTTCTTCATCAGTTTGGTGGTGAAGCTCAGTTCCTTGGCGTTGTCCTTCGAAGCATAGTCCTCCAGCAACAGACGTGTGATGAACACAGCGGTGAGGAAGGAGGAGATGATACCGATCATATAGGTAACAGCGAAACCCTTGATCGG
>JAFXWI010000087.1 GCA_017542915.1 Paludibacteraceae bacterium | reverse complement strand
TGCAAACTTCTCGGCTTGTTGATCACTCAACATCAGTTCCTGAGTCAGATGCTGGATCTTCAACTCCACCTTTTCTTCTTTACTAAGTTGCTTACCTGCAAACTGTTCTTTCTTCTGCTCTTGCGCGCTGATGTTTACCGCAAGAATGGCGCTAATTGCCAGAATTACAATCTTTTTCATACCAATAAAATTTAAAGGGTTACACATTCACAAAGGTATAAACAAACATCGTGCCAAACTATTTTCGGAGCAAAAAAAAGAGCCCCGAAGGACTCCTTTCAATTTTCACCTTTCACCTTTCAATCTTCTCTCCCCCTCTATGGAGGAGTTGGAGGGGGCTTATACGCACGTATAACCACCGTCCACAGGCAGTGCTACGCCGGTGACATAAGTTGACGCATTGGAAGCGAGGAAAACTACTGCGCTGTCCAGCTCGCCCTCATGACCGTAACGCTCCATGGGGATAACCGTCTTAGCGTAGTTAGCGAAATACTCGGACTCCAAAGTCTCTTTGGTCAGCGGGGTAATGAAATAACCCGGGCAGATGGTATTCACCGTAATACCGTATTTACCCCATTCTGCCGCCAAAGCGCGTGTCAAATTGACAACACCGCCTTTTGCAGCATGGTAAGGCGAAGCGGGCGCAATCTTATTACCCACAAGACCATACATGGATGCAATATTGATGACGCGTCCATAGTTATTCGGGATCATCGATTTCTTCGCTACAGCTCGTGCTACACGGAATGTACCAAAGAGATCAATCTGCATCTCGTTCTCAAACTGCGCATCGGTAATGTCCTCTGCGGGAGCTACAGCTCCTGTTCCGGCATTGTTGACCACAATGTCGATGTGTCCCACTTGTTGGAGTGCCTCATCAACCATGGTCTCTACGGCTTCGGTAGAGGTGATGTCGCATTGGAGCGGTAACACCTTGACGCCGTACTGAGCCTCGATAGCTTTCTGTACTTCCACTAATTTCTCATAACGACGAGCTATGATCACTAAGTTCGCCCCACGAGCAGCCAATGCATTGGCCATCTGCACTCCTAAGCCGCCCGAACAACCTGTTACCAACGCCACGCGGCCTGTTAAATCAAAGATATCTTTCATTTCTCTTATCGTTACTTTTGGATTTACTTATCCCACTTGTACCTCTGCATTGATCTTCCGGATCATGCCTTTCAGTACGTCTCCTGGACCAAACTCAAAGAACTGAGTTGCACCGTCCGCAATCATGTTTTGCACGCTCTGCGTCCAGCGAACAGGGGCTGTGAGTTGTTTTAAGAGGTTTTCGCGGATAATTTCAGGATCTGTCTCTGCTTTGGCAGTGACGTTCTGATAAATCGGACAGAAAGGTTTGTGGAAATCCGTTTTGAGGATCGCAGCCTTCAGATCTTCTGCGGCAGGCTGCATCAACGGAGAGTGAAATGCACCGCCCACATTAAGACGAAGCGCACGACGAGCTCCTGCTTCTTTGAGCGCCACACAAGCAGCATCTACGGCCTCCACTTCACCGGAGATAACAATCTGTCCGGGGTTGTTGAAGTTAGCAGCAACCACTACTCCACTTGTCTTTTCACAGATCTCGACTACTTTCTCATCGTCAAGACCAAGAACGGCAGCCATCGTGCCGGGATTCGC
Organism: Paludibacteraceae bacterium; assembly: GCA_017542915.1. Next base: position 5,223 of record JAFXWI010000087.1, on the reverse strand, counting down.
CTCACAGGCAGCCTGCATTGCTTGTGCGCGCGCGGACACTAATAATAAGGCGTCCTCAAAACGCAAAGCGCCACATGCTACGAGTGCGCTGAACTCACCAAGGCTGTGTCCCGCTACCATGTCGGGCTTCTCGATGGTCATCATACGTTGTGCTACTACCGAGTGCAGGAATACTGCCGGTTGCGTCACTTTGGTCTGCTTCAGATCATCGGCTGTACCATTGAACATCACATCCGTCAGCGAGAAGCCAAGCAGCCTGTCAGCTGCTTGGAACATCTCGCGGGCTTCTGCGTGTGCATCGTACAGATCCTTGCACATGCCCGGAAATTGACTTCCCTGTCCGGGAAAAACAAATGCTTTCATCATTTAACCATGATAGCGGCAACGAGTGCCAAAATAGCATAGAACTCCGGAAGAGCCGCATAAATCATCGTGTTGGTTTGCACGTCATGACCTGCTGCAATACCGGAAATACCGTTGGCGCAAACCATTCCCTGACGAATAGCAGAGAAAAGGCAAGTAAGTCCAACGAGGGTTCCGACACCGAAATAGATTGCTCCGTGTGCAGCAATGTATTCGGGTGTGCTACCCAGGAACCACATCAAGAATCCTACGAAACCGTAAAGACCTTGCGTAGCAGGCATGGCCGAAAGTACCATGTACGAAGAAGATTTAGCAGGATTCTTTTTGAGTGCGCCTTCTGCTGCATTGGCTGCAATAGTAGTGCCATAAGAAGAACCAATACCGGAGAGCCCCAACATGAGGCCCAAACCGAGATAACCAAGAATTAATTCCATAATAGTTTTATTTTTTAATTGTTATTATTTTTTAAAGGGTTGATAGATTTGTCCTTTACCTTCATATCCCGAGTTTTTGAAGTACTCCACGAAAGTAAGACGCAAGGGGTGTACAAAGGCTCCAAGGGCAGACATGAGTATATTCAGCACATGTCCGAACAGGAGGATCAGCAAGAAGGGCAACCACTGCCATGTCGGATTCTCACCCAACACCATGAGGGCAATACTGTTGAACGCGCCTCCGAGCATGCCTCCTGCCAAACCGAGAGCATAGAGACGGACGTACGAGAGGACATCTCCCAATAAACCGGTAGCCATGTTATAAGTATCCCACAAGCCGGCTCCGATGTTGAGCAGCGGATTGCGTCCGGGTTTATTGAAGATATAGATTGCCAGCGCAGAGACGGAAGCAATCGCAATGATGATCCACTTGGTCACCTGTGAAGGCAGATTCAGCAATGCCGATACGGAGAGCACGATCAAGCCTCCCACAATGAGCAGCAGCCATCCCCATACAGAGAGTGCCTCTGCAAATCCGAAACGCTTGGTGAAGCAAAGCGCTTTGACTACCATAGCGAGACAGATGTGGAAGACACCGATGCCAATGGCGAGAACCATCTGCGCATCAAATCCCATCACATTACCGCTTATGATCAAGTGTTTGAGTGCTTCGGGATACCATGAGGCTTCGAGGAGCGGCATCCCGAAGAATGTGCCTAGGAAGAGACCAACAATCGTCGTACCTACACCAAGGGTCGCAATAATCGGTCCGAGTCCTTCGAACATCTCGATATTCACTTTCTTGTAGTGGGTAAGGAGACCGAAAGCGATCAGCACGAGTCCGTATCCGGCATCTCCCATACACATCGCAAAGAAGAGCAGATAGAACGGTGCGAGTATCGGAGTCGGGTCAAACTCGCCATAAGTAGGCCAACCATACATGCCTGTGAATACCTCAAAGAGTTTGGCAAACCGGTTGTTGTGCAACTTGATCGGCGTAGCGTCCTCTTTTGCAGGGTCGGTCTCTTCGTAATAGACTTCTGCTGCCGAAAGCATCGCATTCAGTTCTGCTTCTTTGTCTATCGGGCAGAAGCCCTCAAAGAGACAGAGCGAACCTTCTGCCAACTTATCCGTAGAGAGCGTAACTCGCTGCCAATCAATATTTTGACGTGCTTCTTTGAGTTGCTCTTTGATGTCCTCCAAGTTTGCCAACTGCCATGCTTCAATACGCGCATTGGCAGCAGCCATGAGTCCTTTGAGGTGCTCTACTTCCTGCATATATTGTGCAGCCGATTTCTCGGGAGCAGGCAATAAAGTGGCATCGTTTTCGAGAGCTACGTCGTTTTCGTTATTTTCGTTGACGGTAACGAAATAGGTCTTACCCTCTTTCTCGGAGACTTTAATACCCCACTTTTCCTGAAAAGTTGAAGTGCCACATGCAAAGAAACGAAGCGTGTAGCCGGCATCTTTGAGTTGCTGGATACGCTCTGTATCGAAATCACCCCAAACAGCGACTTGTGCAGCCGCATTTTTGGCATCTGCGATGCTTTGTTCGATGTTAGCACGTTCAGCGAGGAGTTGATCCGGCGCACCTTGCTTGAGCAAATGGCGGAGTTCATCCTCATGCTGGAGAGCAGCTTGAAGTTTCTCATCGTCTTCAATGAGACCTGCTGCTTTCTGCGTGATATGTACTACGCCAAGGTCACGAAGCTGCGTCAGGAAGGGCTCATAATCACGATGGAATACCAAGAAGGTATATTTCTTCATTTGCGTAATCATGCGTTACCTCCTTTCTGCTTCAGTTCCTCTGCCTCGCGAGCTTCTTTCTCACGTTTGCTCTTAATGATTTTCTGACTTGATTTATTCAGATTCTCTTCGTCTTCCATAAATCGTTTGATTTTACGGATAGCCTCTTGGTAACCGGGGATTTGCACTTTCTCAAAGAGGTTCACTTTCTGCGTCGTTTTCTTACGCGCATATTCCAAGAGATCCACTTTGCGACGTACAAACTCCTGACGGATACCCACATCGGCTATGGTCTTGAGCTGCTCAAAACCATCTGCAAACCATTTGGGCGACGAGAAGAGCGAGAACTCTTTGGTAGAATAGACGACTTCATCCAACACAGGTACGCGTACGCCCGCAAACTTTTTAATAGACATGCGCACGTCGTCCACGTGTATAAGCGAAGTGTCAAACTCACCCCAAAGTGCAATCATCTGGTCGTAATCCTTAATACGGCGCTCGACTTCTTGATCCAATTCGTCGAGTTCGTGCTTTGCCTTCTTTACTTCCAAGCGCAGAGCAGTCTCTTTGCTTTGCAAAGTGGGCAAAGACCGTTGCCGCATCTTCAGATCTTTCTCCAAAGTCTGCAGTGACGTTTTATTAAACTGGTAAGTTATAGCCATGGCTATTTTCTTATTTTCTCATTTTAAAATTTTCTCATTTAGCCGGCCAATATTTCTCCACGAGAGCTGCTTTGATGTTTACCTCTTCGGGCTTGAAGTATTCAGCGAAGAGCTGCCAAGCCACATCGAGCATCTGAACGGTATTGATGTTCACGTCGATAGCGAGGATCTCACGGCTGTAGTCGCGTGCGAACTTCAGACAGCGGTTATCGTAGTCGGTCAGATCGAAACCGTTCTCTTTCTTGGTCTTGGCGTTTGCTGCGTCGGCATAGAGACGAACGGCAGCGTTCATTACCTGCGGATGATCTTCGCGGGTCTTCTTACCTGCTACCAACTGTTTCAGACGAGAGAGCGAACGGAACGGATCGACGATGACTTTACCGATTTCAGAGTCACGACGGAGATAGAGCTGTCCCTCTGTGATGTAACCGGTGTTATCCGGAATAGCGTGTGTGATGTCACCACCGGAAAGGGTTGTTACGGCGATGATGGTGATAGAACCGCCACCGATTTCCTCCGGGAACTGAACTGCCTTCTCGTATATCTTAGCGAGGTCCGAATAGAGAGAACCCGGCATGGAGTCTTTGGAAGGAATCTGATCCATACGGTTCGAGACGATAGCCAATGCATCGGCGTAGAGCGTCATGTCGGTCAAGAGGACGAGCACTTTCTCGTGTTTCTCTACTGCGAAATACTCTGCGGCAGTAAGCGCCATGTCCGGAATCAGAAGACGCTCAACAGGCGGGTTCTCCGTCGTGTTGACGAACGAAACGATGTGGTCGAGCACTCCTGCATTGGAGAAGACGTTCTTGAAATAGAGGTAGTCGTCGTTGGTCAGACCCATACCACCAAGGATGATCTTATCTGCCTCTGCACGGAGCGCTACGTTTGCCATCACTTGGTTGTACGGCTGATCCGGATCCGCGAAGAACGGGATCTTCTGTCCGGAAACGAGGGTGTTGTTCAGGTCAATACCTGCAATACCGGTAGCTATCAACTCTGACGGTTGTTTACGACGAACGGGGTTCACAGAAGGACCACCGATCTCAACCTCTTTGCCTTCGATAGCCGGTCCGCCATCAATCGGGTCGCCGTACGCATTGAAGAAACGGCCTGCGAGTTGGTCAGAGACCTTCAGACTCGGAGCCTTGCCAAGGAATACCACCTCTGCGTTGGTCGGAAGACCTTCGGTTCCTTGGAACACCTGAAGGGTCACCTCGTCACCAAGGATTTTTACTACCTGTGCGAGTTTGCCGTTGACGGTAGCGAGCTCATCGTTACCAACGCCCTCGGCTTTCAACGAACAGGTCGCTTTCGTGATCGCAGATATCTGCGTATATATCTTTTGAAATGCCTTTGCCATAATAATTAAAAATTAAAAATTAAAAATTACGAATTACGCAGCAATCTGCTTCTCCGCAATAAGGGCATCGAGTTTCTTGCGGTAGTCTTCAAAGTCTGCGGAATGGAACTCACAGTAGTTCATCTGCTTGCAGAGGTTGATGATGCGCTTGAAGTAATCGATGACGTCAAGGAAGTTATCGAAATCGTAGTCATGATTGCAGATGTCCATGACGAGACGCAACATATACTGCTGACGATCCAACGGACAAACAGCATCGATCTTATCGAAGGCATCCTGCTGGAGAATGACGAAGTCGATGACTTCGGATTTCCAGAATGCCTCGTGGTAATCTACAGGCACACCGTCGTCACCAAGGATGTTGATCTGCTCTTGGATCTCTTTACCGCGCTGGAGGTACGTCTTCATGTCGTTCACCATCGGCAGCCACTCTTTGTCGATCAGATTAGAGATATACTCCTCAAACTCAGGGTATTCCACATATTTGGAGTACGAATCGATGGGGTTCACAGCCGGGTAACGTTTGCGGTCAGCACGTGCTTGTTCCAAAGCGTAGAAACAACGTGCCACTTTCTTGGTTCCTTCGGTAACCGGCTCTTTGAGGTTACCACCGGCAGGCGAAACGGTACCGAGGAAGGTAACAGAACCGGTAGCT
>JAFXWI010000086.1 GCA_017542915.1 Paludibacteraceae bacterium | reverse complement strand
TCGACACGCTCTCAGCAGCACAACGAGCAGAGGTGCAAGAACGGCTTCGTGCGAACCATGACCCCAATTATAGGCGTAAGGATCTCACTTTCCAAACCGATCTTACCCGACTGCAAAACATCCGCTATAAGTATGTCGATCCGGCAGAGAATGTATGGTTGATAGATGAGCATGGTCTGTATATCGCTACGCCTGTTATACCGCACGGAAAACGGATAGGAAAGGATGAGGTGCGGTATATAGCCCAACGCTCGAACGGTGAGATTTGGACTGCCCGAAGATATACGAACCAAGTGACAGTCTATGACAGCACGTTGCATATGATCCGGACGGAAGATTTCGGTGCGCCTGTCTATTGTATCCGCGAGACCGAAGACAGGCATGTATGGTTAGGTACCAAACCCGGGGTACTCATCGAGATAGACGGAAAGCAGCAGCATACTTACCCGAACGTGCGCAATGCGTATGATATTCTGCCGGATGAGCAGGGACTATGGGTCGCTACGTACGGCTTTGGATTGTGGGTGAGGGAGAATTCAGAATTTGAACAAGTTCCCGGCACCGAAGGGATGTATATCCGGCGTTTGCTAAAAAGTACGGACGGTACCTTGTTCGCTGCCACCACTACCGGTTTGCTCGAATTGAGAGACGGACTTATCGCCTTGCACCAACGCGAAACAGGGAATAGTCATTCGCTCAGTAGCAATGCCGTTATGTGTCTTTCGGAGCATCACGGGAAGCTATTTATCGGCACGGAAGGTGGAGGATTAAACTGCATTCGGCTGAGCGATATAGAAGCCGGCAAATGGAGCTTTGAACACTTGACTACCAAGGATGGTTTGGCAAGCGACATCGTCTATGAGATCATGCCGTGGAACGACAGTACACTACTGCTGCAAGGCAATAATGCCCTAAGTCTGCTCCATACGAATACGAACCGGATTGTCAATTTCGAAAGCGCCTTTTTCAACTATACGGGCAATGAGCACCTTATTTTAGGCGAAGTACCGCCCTTGGATCTCGGCAACGCACGACTTCTGGTAGCCCCGCATGACGGGCTGATGCTATTGAACCGTTCGGATCTGCAACCCGAGACCAAACCTGTTCGGATCGCCATCAGCGCGCTCCAACGCAGCAACGGACCAATGGAGTACGGTGTGGACACAGTGAGCAGGATCGTCCTCTCGCCTAAGGAACGCAGTCTTGGCGTATGGTTCTCGGCATTGGATTTCAGGAACTGCGGTGCTGTCTTATATCGCTATCGGTTCGATAAAGTAGATGCAGAGGAGGCTCCTTGGAGTGCCGCTTCATCGGTGGCAGAAATACAACTGCCTGACCTGCACCCGGGAGAATATATCTTGGATATCTGCTCCACCAACGCTTACCAGCAGTGGCAAAACAACGTACGGCGGCTTGTTATCATCGTCAAACCGACCTTCATGGAAAGCACTTTCGGTCAGACAATAGTGCTTGTCGGAGCTTTTGCTGCGCTGCTTACCATCATCATCTCCTTGCTGCACGTGAGTGCCCTTAGGAAGAAACGTAAAGAAGCCTTGGAGGCTTATCTGGATGTTCAGGAGCGTTTGTCTGCCTTGCAAAATAGACAAGATATACCGCAAGCTCCGTTGCCGGAAGTGATGGTTGCCGGCTATCTGAATAAGAACGAGCAGTTCATCCAGACCCTTACTGCCTTCATGGAAAAGAATATGGGTAATATGGATATCAGTGTGGATGATTTGATGAATGCCATGGGTATGAGTCGTTCGTCGCTAACCCGAAAGATGCACGAGTTATTCAACCTCTCGCCCAAGGATTTCCTGCAAGCCGCGCGTATCAAACATGCTTGTTCGCTGCTGACGCAGACCGATCTCTCCGTCAAGGAGGTCGCTTATGCTTGCGGTTTCAGTAATCCTCATTATTTCGCCACCTGTTTCAAAGCCTCCACAACTCTCACCCCTTCGGAGTATAAAGAAAAGAAAAAGCTTTAATTTTTTGATACCTGCAAATATTTTGATAAAATCGTCATTTTCTGTACATTTCGGACACCACATGTTCATTTTTGACCAAAAAATCACTTTTTTTTATTTTTTCTTGCATATTTGCAAAAAAAGTTGTACCTTTGCAGCCCGAATATAAAACTTCGAATTAACCAAACACAAAATAGTATGATACTCGACAAATTAGAGAACGCTGATTGGTATTACGACAGCGTACCCGGATTGAAAGAATTCATGAAATTCTACAACGACAATGACCTTGAAGAAATGCCTGCGTGCAAGATCTTCCTCGATGGCAAAGACCTCTTTGTGAACATCTTGGATTTCAAAGGCAAGGAAGAATCCAAATGCCGTATGGAGGCACACAAGGATTATCTCGACATCCAGATTCCTCTCGGAGACGATGAGGTAATGGGCTGGAAAGCACAAGTAGATTGTCAGGAAGTAACCCAAGAGTATGACGAAGGCAAGGATGTAGAGTTCTACAGCGACAAAGCTACCGCTAAGTTCACTGTGCCTGCCGGACATTTCGCTGTCTTCTTCCCCTCCGACGCCCATCAACCGGGCATCGCTCCGGGCAAAGAGTACCGCAAACTCATTGTCAAAGCAAGAGTTAACCAATAAACACATCAGCACCATGACAAAGACACATAAAACCCTCCCTATAGTAGCACGGGATCCGTATTTGCAGCCCTATGAGAACGCTCTCCAAGGACGCGCGGATTATGCGGCATACAAAATGAAAGAGTTAGCCGGAGATAAACCCCTGTCGGAATGGGCTACCGGATACCTCTATTTCGGTCTTCACCACGACCGCAAGAACAAACAATGGATCTTGCGCGAATGGGCTCCAAACGCTACTGCTATTTATATCAAGGGTGATATGAATAACTGGCAGAAGGACGAGAACTACCGTCTGCAGCCGATCGGAAACGGCGTGTGGGAAGCCATCATGCCGGAAAAAGCGATCCAACACGAGCAGCTCTATAAACTGCTGGTGGAGTGGCAAGGCGGTTACGGAGAGCGTATCCCGAGTTATGTGCGCCGCGTAGTGCAAGACGAGCAGACAAAGATCTTCTCTGCACAGGTGTGGGACGAAGAGCCATATGTTTGGCGAAACCGCCAAACGAAGGGACAAAGGGACAAAGTACAAAGTACAAAGGAGGCCCTCTACATCTACGAGTGCCACATCGGTATGTCGTCCGAGCAGGAGAAAGTGAACTCATACGAGGAGTTCCGCCGCGATGTGCTGCCGCGTATTGCTTCATTAGGCTATAACTGCATCCAGATCATGGCTATTCAAGAGCACCCGTACTACGGAAGTTTCGGATACCATGTATCGAATTTCTTCGCAGCTTCCAGCCGTTTCGGTACCCCTAACGAACTCAAAGCGCTCATCGATGATGCGCACGGAAGAGGCATCAAGGTCATCATGGATCTCGTTCACTCGCACGCTGTGAAGAACGAGTTGGAGGGTCTTGGTAATTTCGATGGCACTCCGTATCAGTATTTCCATGACGGCGCAAGGCGCGAACATCCGGCGTGGGACTCGCTCTGCTTCAACTACGGCAAAAACGAAGTGCTGCATTTCCTGCTCTCGAACTGCAAGTTCTGGATCGATGAATATGACTTCGACGGTTTCCGCTTCGACGGCGTGACCTCGATGATCTATCGTAGTCACGGTTTGGGCGAAGACTTCAATGGTTATCCCTCGTATTTCAACGGCAACGAAGACGGCGATGCGATCATGTATCTGACCCTTGCCAACAAGGTCATCCATGAGGTGAAGCCGTATGCTATCACCATCGCGGAAGAGATGTCCGGCATGCCGGGTCTCGCTGCAGCAATCGAAGACGGAGGTGTCGGTTTCGACTACCGTCTGGCAATGGGTATCCCTGATTTCTGGATCAAGTATATCAAAGAGGTCAAGGATGAGGATTGGAAAGCCGGACATATTCTCTTTGAGATGACCAACCGCCGTGAGGACGAGAAGACTATCTCGTACGCCGAGAGCCATGATCAGGCGTTGGTAGGCGATAAGACCATCATCTTCCGCCTCGTGGACTCCGATATGTATTGGCATTTCGAGCATGGTCACTCGACCTATATGGCTGACCGTGGTATCGCGTTGCATAAGATGATCCGGCTCGTGACCGCATCCACCATCAACGGTGGATATCTGAACTTCATGGGCAATGAGTTCGGTCATCCGGAGTGGATTGATTTCCCGCGTGAGGGCAACGGATGGAGCTATAAGTACGCGCGTCGTCAATGGAGTTTGGTGGATAACCCCAACTATTTCTTCGCCGACCTTAACCGCTTTGATGCTGCGATGATTCATCTGCTCAAAGAGAACGTACTCATCCAAGACCCGACCGCCGAGGAGAAGAAATACAACATCTCCAAACATCTGCCGTGGGTAATGAAATGGTGGGACAACGAGGGCGACCAAGTGGTAGCTTACTCGCGCGGAGACTTGCTGTTCATCTTCAACTGGAACGGCCAGAAATCGTTCTCCGACTACGGTATGTTGGTTCCGGAAGGCAAATACCAAGTGGTACTCAATACCGACGCCAAGGAGTTTGCCGGATTCGGTCTCGCAGACGACTCTGTGGAGCATTTCACCGAGCATGACGAGCTCTACGCTAAGGATGGCAAAGGATGGCTCAAGATGTACCTCCCTGCCCGCAGCGCTGTAGTCCTCAAAAAATGTTAACAGTTCATAACGAAAAAATCAAAAACAATGAAAAAGATATTTAATATTCATTATTCATTATTCATTCTCCTCTCAGCCTCAGCGTTGCTGCTGAGTTCCTGCGGTAAGAAACCTACCAAGCAGGCAGAGAACACCCAAGAGGAAACACCCGTAGTGACCGTGGACTCCACGCTCTTTGTGGATATCAAGGGTCTCACGCCGGAGGGTAAAGAACTCGCGCTGAGCGACTTAGTGGGCGAGACGGACTACGTGCTCGTGGATTTCTGGGCAAGTTGGTGCGGTCCTTGCCGTCGTTTTATACCGGTACTCAAGGAGTTGTACGCCGGTCAGGAGGATGGACATTTCGAGATCCTCAGCTGCTCGGTGGATCAAGACGTCATGGCTTGGCAGGTAGCGCTCAACGAAGAACAGATGCCTTGGCCGCAGATACGCGAGGATGAGGATCATCCTTGCTCCGATAAGTACCACGTGCAGTATATCCCGCACACCGTGCTCATTGACAAAGAGGGCAAGATCATCGGCGTCAACCTCGAAGAGCCGCAGATCCAAGAGATACTTTTCAAATAATAAACCTCTCTCTTGTCCGTTAGGCAGTAGTTACCGGCAAGAAAGGAATAAATACTAATCATTTTACATTTTATATTTTAAAAACAATGCGTGTAATTATTGAACCTTCGTATGACCTGCTCAGCCAGTGGGCTGCGAATTATGTAGCAAAAAAAATCAATGAGTTTGATCCCAAAGAGAGCAAACCTTTCGTATTAGGTCTGCCGACCGGCAGCTCGCCACTGGGTATGTACAAAGCACTCATCAAACTCAACCAAGAGGGCAAAGTGTCCTTCCGTAACGTTGTTACTTTTAACATGGATGAGTATGTGAACCTGCCGGAAGATCACCCCGAGAGTTATCACAGCTTCATGTGGAATAATTTCTTCAGCCACATTGATATCCGCAAAGAGAATGTGAATATCCTCAACGGTAATGCAGAAGACCTCGCAGCCGAGTGCGCACGTTATGAGGAGAAAATCAAAAATATCGGCGGTATTCATCTCTTCCTCGGCGGTATCGGTCCCGACGGACATATAGCGTTCAACGAGCCGGGTTCGTCGCTCACCAGCCGCACTCGTAAGAAAGATCTGACTACCGATACCATCATCGCTAACAGCCGTTTCTTCGACAATGATGTCAACAAAGTGCCGAAGACTGCGCTGACCGTAGGTGTAGGAACCGTCATGGACGCCAAAGAGGTGCTCATCATGGTCAATGGTCATAACAAAGCTCGTGCTCTCCAGCACGCCATCGAAGAGCCTATCAGCCACATGTGGACCGTCTCCATGCTCCAGATGCACCAACATGGTATCATCGTCTGCGACGAGGCTGCCTGCGAGGAACTCAAAGTGGGTACTTTCAACTACTTCAAGGACATCGAGCGTAACAACCTCGATCCGAAAACATTGTTGTAATTTCCAAGCATCCTTACTAAAAAGAGAAAAATCGTTGAAAATGAACGATTTTTCTTTTTTTTCTTGCATATATCAAAAAAAAGCAGTACCTTTGCGGCCGCAAAAGGTTTACGAAAACAAGGTAAACTACTAAATTAACTAAAATTACAAACAATCATGGACGATTATCACCCTGAAAATGCAACAAGTACGAGCCAAAAAATTTCTCGGGCAGCACTTCTTGAAGGATCTGAGTATCGCCCAGAGAATAAGTGAAACCATCACTGCCGGACCAACTATCG
>JAFXWI010000085.1 GCA_017542915.1 Paludibacteraceae bacterium | reverse complement strand
CTCTTTGCCGAATGGTTGACCTCCGATGATCCCAAAGGCGATGAGATCTTAGACAGTCTCACCGGAGACACGTATCGCTTGACCGATGCCGTTTACCTCGATATACGTCTCAAACGGGGCATTGCACCCGAGATGCATGGTTTCAACAAACAGAGCCATCAGTCTATCTTACAGTATTTCTCCTATTGTCCGCGTTTCACGGAGGAGGACTGGAAATGGTTTCGCGAGGTCAATAACGACTCGAACTACTCAGCAGTCGCTTTGTTGGCAGTCGCTTCCTTGGCGAAAAATATACGTGAGGCATTCAACGAACAAGCCCTCTTTGCCCTCATCGAAGGTATCAACGGTGCGAACGAAGTGGTCGCTGAGCAGTGTCTGGCGAATGTCATCATCTTGTTGGCTCACTACGATGTTCGCATAGATTATTTCCCGGAAATCCAAAACGCTTTTCTCGAAGCTATTCATGAGCACGACGATGATGCAGAAGAGGCATTCCGGATCTTGGGAGCCATGATCAGTTCATGCAAAACCAGTTGGCAGGAACGAATCTCCTCCGGCGAGATGACTATTGACGATCTGCCTGAGGAACTGCGTAACTTACTCGAACTCACCGGCTCGGACGATAGTATGGAGGGTGTCGTCTCGTGGGTGCCTGCTTCGGAGCAAGAGTATATGATGGGGCTGATAGAGATTCTACCCGATACGTGGGTATATAGCGAATTAGTGGGTGATGACCAAGATCGTGTTCGTGCGGTCGCTTTTGCGTACCTCTCCATCGGACGCATGGATCTCCTTTGGGAGCATATAGAAGAGGCATCGTCTTGGCTTGTACGACATTTGCGAAAGGGAACTACTTCGCCTAAGGATTATATCAACTACGGTCATTGCCTCCTGTTAAAAGGCGACCGGATGATGGCGTACGAGACCTACCGTCAGGCGCGCACGCTGTGCAAAAACTCCAAGGAGTTCTTCGCTCTCTTCCGTCCGGACAGACGAGCCCTCGTGGATCATGGTATCCCCGTCGAGATCGTCTATCTCATCGAAGACAAACTGCTGAGCGTTAATTGATAATTAAAAATTATATCTCCCCTTTAAGGGAGAGTAGGATGGGGCTTAAAAAGCAACTCCAATACCGGCATCGATAAACTCAGCCCGCACGCCATGTGTCTTCAATCCTAACTGTACAAATAGATGGTCAAGCACGTGGTATTTCAGCACGAACTGCATGTAGCACCAACCGTCTTGATAATTGCTGGCTTTCGAGAAATCATAGCCATAGAAGACACCTCTGTTGAGCGGCTTGCCATTTTGGTCAGCCGCTTCGGCTTTTTTATACGGCTCTAAGTTCTTCACGGGGTCAAAGACATAGAATCCCACATGAATACCTGCCGTCAGATTACCGATGATAAACTCGGGCTGAATACTGATACCTACTCGGAAACAGTTCTTCACATTGCTCTCCTTCAAATACGTCTTCCCGAAATACGTCACGGTCGCACCTTCATTTCCCGGCAAGTTGGCATAGTCTTCACTCACGCAGGCATAATAACCGTCGTAGAAAGCATCTACACCGCCTCCGATGCGGAAGATAGATAGCGGCACCCAATATGCTGCGGCTTTGAGACTCGCTACGCCGAAGAACTTCTGTCCGTTGCGGTTATCGCCGTAGTAGTTCTGCTTTGCGCCTCCGGTAGCACTGATCTCCACCGCCCATTTCTTATCCACTCCATCGTATAACTTCCTCGGTACATCCGGTTTCGGTTCTTCGTCCTTTGTCCCTTGTCCCTTGTCCTTTGTCCATCGTCCAATGTCCTTATATCTCAACCCGATTTCTCCGCCGAAGATATTATACCCTGCGTTCGGGTGCATCATCGATCCGTTCGATATATGATGCCAACCTCCCGAAAGTGTGATCTCAAAACCATCTTTAATCGGGAAATCCATATACAGGTCAAGCGCCAAATAGGCATTCAGAATAGAACCGATAGACCAGTTGGCTCCCTCGTGGTCTTGGTATTTATGGGTACCCTCGTAGGTGTTCGAATAGCGTTTGGTAACAGCAGCCAAACCGACCGTCGGACGAAGACCGATGCGGAAATGTTTCCCGTTATAGAAAGGCTGATTCATGTACCCGTACGCCGCAAAAGCGGAACCGAGTTTGGCTTCGTTGCCCAGATTCAGATAACTGACGCCCACACCGATGGAAGCATTGTTCCACTGCTGCAAACAGTGCCATCTGCCCGTCGGCAGAAACTCCACGGCAAAACTACCGCCTAATACGGGACGTTGGATGAACGGATCTACTTTTTCGTCCTTCATCATCATTCCTCCGGTACCGCTCAAACGGTACGCTAATTGGTAATGGGGCAGCGCAAAAAGAGCCAAACTGCCGAACAATAGCGCTATAAAAATAACGATTTTCTTCATATTGGCTGCAAAATTACAAAAATTCTTGCATATGTGCAAGTTTTTTTGTACCTTTGCACGCAAAATTCTGCAAATTTATGCTAATTCCCCATTTTTAGGGATTGTGTATGTCACTGAAAAGCAGTAATTTTGCACCCATTTTTTGAATAGATTGTATGAGAAGATTTATAATATTCCTGATAATCATTGGGGTAGGAGCGTATGCCTGTTTGCAAGCACAGGTGTCTGGTGTCGTTTTGGATGAGCACGGTGAGCCTTTGGTGGGTGCGAATGTCTATTGGTCGGGAACCGGTATAGGTGTTGCTGCGGGCTTGGACGGCTCCTTCACCCTCATGCCTACTAAAACCACGAACCGCCTTGTGGCATCATTCGTGGGTTGTCATAACGATACCATCACCGTTCTTAACCGTCAACCGCTTACTATCGTCCTTATTGACGAAGCGGTCTTGGACGAGGTGACCATTACCGAACGGAAAATGGGAGTCCTCAAGAGCCGCACGTCGGCGTTCGATACGCAAACGATCGGCACAGAGGAACTCTGCCGTGCAGCTTGTTGTAACCTCAGCGAAGCCTTTGAGACCAACGCTTCGGTGGATGTTGCTTATTCCGATGCCGCTACGGGAGCCAAACAGATTCGTCTGCTCGGTCTGAGCGGTACGTACGTGCAGCTCATTCAGGAGAACACCCCTGCCGTACGAGGTTTGGCGCAGAATTTCGGACTTGAGTATATACCCGGATCGTGGATGAGTTCTATCCAAGTCAGCAAAGGTACCTCTTCGGTCATCAACGGCTACGAGGCTACCTCGGGTCAGATCAACGTGGAGCTGCTCAAACCTCAAACGCAAAACCCGCTCTCTGTCAACCTCATGGTCAATAGTGAGACCATGACGGAAGCGAATATCATGGGAGGTTGGAAGATCCCTCTCAAGAAACATGTGTATGAAGAGCATCATCGCCACGATGAGCATTGCCACCATGAGTCGTTGTACACAGGAATTCTTGCTCATTACGGTGGTAGTTTTCATGGAATGGATGAGAACAAAGACTCTTTCCTCGATATGCCGAAGGTGCAGAATGCAAACCTCGCTAACCGTTGGTTTTACAAGCATGGCGACTATACCTTTCAGGCTTTCGTACGCGGTCTGTACGATCGTCGCAGAGGTGGTCAAAGAGCGGATTCGATTGTCAATCCTTACCATATAGACCTCAATACTTGGCGCGTAGAGGGATTCCTCAAGAACGGCTATGTCTTTGATGAAGAGTCCGGTTCTTCTATCGCCCTCATCACCGCGGTCAGCTATCATAATCTGGATAATACATATGGTACGCGCACGTGGAAAGCGAACCAACTCAACGCGTACCTCAATGCCATCTATCAGGGTAACTGGGAAGGCGCAGGACTGATTGACAATGACCATCGTCTCTCTGCCGGTCTCTCCATTAACTACGATAAGTACAATGAAGATCTTGAGATCTTGAAATCTTCAAATCCTCAAATCTTCTCTCTCGATCGTCAGGAGTTGACGCCGGGTATCTTTGCTGAGTACAGCTATAAATACGCGGATAAGCTCTCGTTGGTGGCAGGTGTTCGTGCGGATTATTCTACCAAACATGGTTTCTTCTTCACACCGCGAATGAACGTCCGTTATTCGCCTTTCTCGTGGTGGACGCTGCGCGGAAGTGCAGGTCTGGGTTATCGTTCGCCAAACGCGATTGCGGATAACTCGTTTATCCTTCCTTCAAGTCGTGTCCTTTCGCTTGCGGACGAGATCAAGCAGGAGAGAGCTGTGAACACAGGCGTCTCTACCACGTTCTATATTCCCCTTGGAAAAAAGCAGTTACAACTCTCGGCGGAGTATTACTATACCCATTTCCTCAATTCGCTCATCGTGGACCTTGATCAGGACAAACACGCGGTACATATCTACAACCAAAAGGATCTTTCGGGAGCGAAGTCTTTTGCCCATTGTGCGCAGGTGGAAGCAAGTATCGAAGTGTTGCGAGGATGGACTTGGACAGCTGCTTTCCGTTGGACGGATGTCAAGCAGACCACGATCGACGCCGAGGGACAAGCCCGCTTGCGAACCAAAGCCCTTACGAACCGTTTCAAAGGCGTCATCACCACCTCTTACCAAACGCCTCTCAAAAAATGGCAATTTGATGTCACCGCACAGTTCAATGGGATCAGCCGAATGCCCGATGGCTTTACGGCGATGGGCGATTATCGCGGTGGGTACGGTACGCCTAAAGAGATCTCATGGTATCCGCAACTCATGGCGCAGATTACCAAGTACTTCCGTACATGCAGTCTCTACCTCGGCGCAGAGAATATGACGAATTTCAAACAAGCGAATCCTATTATAGACAGTTTTCACCCTTACGGCGCAGATTTCGATGCATCCATGGTCTGTGCGCCTACGACAGGCTGGAAGATCTATCTCGGCTTCCGTTATGATTTAGATAAAAAAGAAGATAATTAATGAACAAGAATCAAATCACTTATTGGATTAAAAAATCACTCTTATTAGTTAGTCTGTTTAGTTTCTCGTGGGCTTTTGCCCAATACGATGCCCATTTGACGGGACATGTTTTGGATGAAAAAACAGGTGAGCATCTTCCCTTTGTAAACGTACAACTCAAGGGAACGGATATAGGAACCGTCACGGATGAGACGGGTCACTATTTCCTCAAAGATCTGCCGATCGGCAGACAGACGGTTGTTTTCAGCTATGTGGGCTATGAGACCCTT
This sequence comes from Paludibacteraceae bacterium, assembly GCA_017542915.1. Next base: position 23,843 of record JAFXWI010000085.1, on the reverse strand, counting down.
GAGCTGCCGGTCGTTACGGAAGCTGACAAGACTGTCGAACTCAAAGCGGCTATCAAGGAGTTCTCCCAGCAACTCAATAGTGTCGTTGTTACCGCAAACCGATACGCTACCAAGCGTCAGGAGGCGGCAACTATCGTCAACGTGCTCTCTCCTAAATTGTTTGAGACTACTGCGGTCAGCTGCGTAGCCGACGCTCTTTGTTTTCAGCCGGGTTTGCGGGTAGAGAACACCTGTTCCAACTGCGGTAAGACGGATCTCCGTATTAACGGACTTCAAGGACAGTACACTCAGATCCTTATGGACAGCCGTCCGGTTTTCTCTTCCATGGCTTCTGTGTATGGTTTGGAGCAAGTCCCGGCTGCTATGATAGACCGTATAGAGGTAGTACGCGGAGGAGGATCTGCGGTCTATGGAGCAAACGCAATTGCGGGAGTGGTGAACATCATTACCAAAGAACCTGTTCGTAACTTTGTTAACCTCGCGAATACCTCTAATGTGAACGAACGTGCCGGTTACGACATCAATACCGACCTCAACGCATCTGTGATGAGCGAGAACCGCAAAATAGGCGCGTATATCTTTGCTTCTCATCGTACGCGTAGTGCGTATGACCGCGATGACGACGGTTTCAGCGAAGTGCCGCAACTGCGTACGACGACTGCCGGAACACGTGTGTTCTTCAAGACTTCGGCGTACTCCAAACTGACGGCAGAGTACCATCATACGACCGACTACCGAAGAGGAGGTAACAAACGAGACGAAGAGCCGCATAAAGCCGACATAGCCGAACAACTGCGTCATAATATAGATGCCGGTTCGCTTGCTTTTGATTGGTTTTCAGTAGATAGCAGACATTTTGTCTCTGCTTATTCCGCTATACAGCATATCGGACGAGAGAGTTATTTCGGAGCAGGGCAGGACACAGCCGCTTATGGTCGCAGTTCAGATCTGACTTCCAACACGGGTCTGCAATACCGTTTCTCGTATCCTTGCGGACGAATGAACGGAGACCTGACGGTCGGAGCGGAGTATAACTTCAACGGACTTCACGACCGAATGCTCGGTTATAACCGCGATATGCGGCAGAACGTGCATGTGGTCGGCGCGTACGCTCAGAACGAATGGAAAAACACCCAATGGAGTGTTCTCATCGGCGCGCGTTTGGAGAAACATAATCTCCTTAAACGTGTGGTGGTCAACCCGCGTGCTACGGTGCGTTATACGCCTATTGAAGGACTTGTGCTGAGAGCAGGATATAGTAGCGGTTATCGTGCGCCGCAAGCTTATGACGAAGATCTGCATGTGGCGGCAGTCGGAGGAAACGTATCGCTTATCACTCTTGATCCCGACCTCAAACCCGAGTACTCGCATAGCGCTACGCTGAGTTTGGATTGGTATAGACGTTTTGATAATTTGGAGGTTAACCTCACAGGTGAAGGGTTCTATACGTATTTGCAGGACGTATTCTATCTGCGCGAAGATGGTAAGGATGCTATGAACAACCTTCTCTTTACGCGTACCAATGCTCCGGGAGCGTGGGTCGGTGGAATCAATTTTGAAGGCAAGCTGTCCTTCCAACTCTCGACCTTTAATTTCCAACTCTCTGCCGGTTATACGTTCCAGCGTAGCCGATATATAGAAGCGATGTCATGGAGTCCTGTTGTGGCGCCTCAAAAGCGAATGCTCCATACACCGGATCACTATGGTTATCTGCTTTTGGACATTCAGCCCGTTCGGGATTTTACGATCTCTATCAACGGTAAGGCTACGGGCTCTATGATCGTACCGCATCTCAAAGGTTATGCTCTTAATGACGAAGAAAAAAAGACCCCATCTTTCTGGGATCTTGGTATTCGTTTGGCGTACGATATACATCTGTACAAACACTATTGTTTGGAGATCAGCGGCGGTGTGAAGAATGTCTTGGATCAGTTCCAGCGTGACTTGGACAAAGGACCGGATCGCGATGCCAATTACATCTATGGTCCCACTGTTCCTCGTACTTATTTCCTCGGTTTGGCGCTCAAGCTTTGATAGTGTTGAGTTCGGTTGCTCTAAAAGAGAACTCGCATCCACAATACTGTTGATTGTAGAACCGGTATTCTTTGAGGAGTTGGTTTCTGCGTTCTTGCAAACCATCTTTCCGCCAGTTCTGCGCCCAGAAACGCACCTTCTTCTCTTTTGCTGCGGCTTCTCCTGCTCGGTTGATCTGTTCCAAGTTCTTCCATCGAGAAGAGGCAAGGGTAGTAGCGAACCATTGGATGCCTAATTCTTGCGCCTTGCGAGCCGTAGCAAGGAGCCGATGATAGAAACATTTCTCGCATCGTTTGCCTCTCTCGGGCTCGTTCTCCAAGCCGCAAACGGATTCCCGCCAAGAGTCATGACAGTAGTCATCATCGATCCATTGAATACCGAGGCTTTCGGCGTGCCGTTTGCTCTCGTTCTTGCGGATCTCGTATTCTTCCCGCGGGTATATATTGGGATTGAAATAGTATATGACCGGTTGAATGCCATGCGCCAATAACCATTCCACGATGGCGCTTGAGCAAGGTGCGCAGCACGCATGTAGCAACACGCGTGTACATCCCTCCGGTACTATTATTGCGGCTTGTTTCATAGGATCTGAGTTATCGATGTTTCATCAAATTGAGTGCAAAAGTACTACTTTTTTTGCATATATGCAAACGTTAGAAATTAGAAATTAAAAATTTAAAATTAAAAATTCATAATTATTTCCATTTTCTAATGTGGAACGCGTTAAAAAGTATATATACTACGTATATATAGTATAAGGCGTGTTTTTGCCAAAAATAGGGTTCTATCCTTGGGGTATCCTTTGGGTATGTTTGGGGTAACATTTGGCGCGATATCGAGGTTGATACGAGTGTACGCCGACGAGGGGGTTATTTAGGCACTAAATATCTATTTTTGTAAAATAATTGCGCTAAAACTTGCGTATGTCAAAAAAAAGTTGTAACTTTGCACGCTTTTTCATTGAGCGTGCTTTGTGGCATGTATGAAACGTATTATTGAAAATAATAAAAACTAACAATAAAATGGCAAAAAAGAAAGAAGAGTTCGTAAAACAGGACGAACAATTACAAGAAGTAAATGAGGCGCTTACGGGCGCAGGTAAATGGATCGAGGAGAACTCCAAACTCATCTCGTTGGTAGTTTGCTGCATCGCAGTTGTTGTTTGCGCTGTGATCGCTGTGAACACGTATGTGATCAAACCGAAGGCTCATGAAGCAAGTAACGAGAATGCGAAAGCTGCTGCTTATTTCATGGCAGGTGACTATGAGAAAGCTCTCAATGGTGACGGCGCTGAGTGCATCGGTTTTGCAGCAATTGCTGATGAGTACAGCAATCAGCAGGGTGAGCTCGCAGCTCTCTACGCAGGTATTTGCTACTATGAGAAGGGTGAGTACGAGCAGGCAGCTGAGTATCTGAAGAAGTTCTCGGCAGACGACCTCAATATCGATCCGGCTGCTCGTCAGTTGCTGGGTGACGCTTATGTAGAGCTTGGTGAGTACGGCAAGGCAGCTAAAGCTTTTGAGGCTGCGGCTGAGTCCGGCAATGAGCTTATTGCTCCGATGAGCCTCAAGAAAGCAGGTATCGTTTATCTGCACGAGGGAGAGAAAGCTAAAGCTCTCAAGGCTTTCAAGGCTATCAAGGAGAATTATCCGCAGAGCGCTGAGGCTCAGGATATCGATAAATATATCGCAGTTGCTGAATAAAATTAATGTACGAAGGACAAATGTACGATGAACGAAGGATGTATGAAGGGATAAAAGGAAGAAGGTTTCTGCGTTAATCATTAATACATCATATATCGTATATTGTAAATTGAATTATGACAACTGATTTGTCTAAATACGACGCAAGTCAAGTTCCAAGCGCTGACGTTCTCGGACGTCAGCGCTATGCTATTGTAGTAGCGGATTGGAATAGCGAGATCACGTACTCCATGGCGCAAGGTGCTATTGACACGTTCGTACACCATGGTGTGCTCAAGGAGAATATCGACGTGATCCATGTTCCGGGAGCAGTGGAGTTGACGTATGGCGCAGCGCGTCTGATGAAAGAAGAACGCGTGGACGCGGTGATTGTCATCGGCTGTGTGATCCAAGGAGACACGCCGCATTTCGATTATGTCTGCCAGAGTGTGACGCAAGGCGTAGCGGCTTTGAATGTACAGGGCAAAGTGCCGGTTATTTTCTCGGTGCTTACTGTTCTAAATCGTCAGCAGGCTCTCGATCGTTGTGGCGGTAAATTGGGCAACAAAGGTATCGAAGGTGCTTATACGGCTATACGTATGGCGAATCTGTAATGTACAATTCACAATTCACAATTCACAAAGCGTCTAATGAGTAAGACCTTTGATAATTGTAAATTGATAATTGTTAATTGAATGAGAGTTTATAAATTTGGTGGCGCATCGGTGAAGGACGCAGCAGGTGTCCGGAACGTGGAGAAGATTGTCCGTTTGGCCTTAAATGACCAAACGCCCACTGATCTGATGGTTGTCGTTTCGGCGATGGGCAAGACGACCAACGCTTTAGAGCGTGTGGTGGAGTTCCTTGATGCCGGAAAAGAAGAAGCCGCGCTTAACCAATGGGTCGATGTCATTGATTTTCATGTGGCAATCATGAAGGAGCTGAAGCTTCAACCCGGTGTGGATATCCGTCTGCAGGGTGAGATCCCTTATGACCCTGCGCTCTCTTTCGATGAGAACTATGACCAAGTGGTCTCCATGGGAGAGATCCTTTCTACCCAGATCGTCGCAGTCTATCTGCTCAAACAAGGACTGCCGGTGGAATGGTGGAACATGCCTAAACTGCTGCGTACGGATAACACGTGGCGTGAAGCTAAAGTGGATGATGCGATCAGCGCTGAGACTATTAGGGCAGGGTGGAACAGACCTCGCCGTCCGCAGGTGGTGGTCACGCAGGGTTTCATTGGCGGAACAGCCGATGGGAAACGTACGACCCTTGGTCGTGAAGGATCCGACTATACCGCAGCGTTATTAGGTAACTATCTGGATGCGGACTCCGTTACTATCTGGAAAGATGTGCCTGGTATCCTCAATGCCGATCCGCGTATCGAACCCGACACGGTGCTTATTCCTTCCTTGCGATACCAAGACGCTGTGGAGTTAGCGTACTCCGGAGCGCAGGTCATTCACCCGAAGAGTATTCGTCCGCTTCAGAACAAAGGTATTCCTTTGTATGTCAGACCTTTCGGTGATCCCTCCGCAGAAGGTTCGCGGATAGCCGAAGATGGTGTCGGACCGATCGATGTGCCGGTATATATCTGGCGCAAGAATCAGATCCTTATTACCATGCGCGCCAAGGATTTCTCTTTCGTTTTGGAGGAGAGTTTGAGCGAGATCTTCGATGTCATCCATCGTCATCGCCTCAAGGTGTCGCTTATTCAGTCTTCTGCCGTGACGATCTCCGTTTGTGTGGATAACACACGCTTTGTGCCTGCGGCTATCGAAGAATTACAGAAGCATTTCAACGTCAGTTATAACGACGGCCTCTCGCTTCTCACTATCCGTGGAACGACACCGGATGTCTTGGAGCGCGCTAAAGCCGGACGTACGATTATGCTTAGCCAAACGACCCGTCGCACGGCTCGTTTGGTGGTGAAAGGTTAAATGACCAACGACTAATACTAAAAACATGGAACACGTAAACCAATATTTCACGCGCGCCTATTGGCACGAATTGGGTAGCACTTTCTGGCATGCTTTGGGAACCGCTAAGTTTTGGCGCGAATTGGTGATGATGACTGTCGGAATGAGTTTCGGAGCAGCGGCAGTGTATTATTTCCTCATGCCGAGTCACCTGATTGTCGGTTCAATATCGGGTCTCTCGATCGTTCTCAATACCTTAATGGGCGGAGACGCAGATACGTTCTCGTATTGGGTAATGGGAATCAACGCCTTTCTGTTGCTGCTGGCTTTTCTGCTTATCGGGAATGAGTTTGGCGCCAAAACGGTCTATACGGCGATGATTTTGGGTCCTCTGACGCAGGTGTGGGATCGTATCTATCCGAGTACGAATTTTACTCACCAAGTGATCAATAACCCCGATATCTTGGCGCAACTCCAAGCAGGTCAAACGGTCATGGATGCAAACGGTCATCCTTATCTCCTGAGCCGTTCCGGCGAAGTGTTGGAGCAGATACGTGACAGCGTCATGAGCGGAGGTATGGGTATGGGCGATATTTGGTTTGACCTTATCTGCTTTGTGCTTTTGTTGAGTGCCTGTCAAGCGTTTATGTTCCGCATCAATGCCTCTACCGGAGGACTCGATATACTCGGTAAGATCGTTCATAAGTATCTGCATTTCGATATCGGTTCGTCGGTGGCTATTGGCGGCATCATCATCTGTTGCTCTGCATTCCTGATCAATGACTTCCGTATGGTCGTAATAGGTATCATCGGTACATGGATCAACGGTCTGGCAATAGACTATTTCACCGCCTCGCTCAACAAACGCAAACGTGTCTGCATCGTTAGTGCGGAACCGGATCGCGTACGCGCATATATAGTAGAAACGCTCGTGCGCGGGTGTTCGTTATATAAGATTCAAGGCGGTTACAGCGGAGAGGAACATATAGAGATCCAGACGCTCTTGACGCAAGACGAGTTCTCGTCCGTCATGGCTTTTATCCGCAATAACAAGATCAAAGCTTTCATTACCGCCGGTAACTGCTCTGAGGTGTACGGTCTTTGGTTCAGGCATAAGAAGAAAGACGGAAGAACGATCATTGTTAATGAGTAAAATTTGTAATTTTTAAAATCATATATAGTATGAAACCAACATTGTTTATTTTGGCTGCAGGTATGGGCAGCCGTTATGGAGGATTGAAACAGTTAGATGGTCTGGGACCCAATGGGGAGACCATCATGGATTACAGTGTGTATGACGCACTGCGTGCAGGGTTTGGTAAAATCGTTTTCGTGATCCGTAAGGATTTCGAGGCTGATTTTCGTGAGAAAGTACTGTCCAAGTATGCTAACAAGGTGACCTGTGAAGTGTGCTTTCAGTCGATTGACAAAGTGCCGGAAGGTTGCACTTACAACCCCGAACGCGCTAAACCATGGGGTACGAACCACGCGGTGCTCATGGGGAAGGATCTGATCAAGGAGCCTTTTGCCGTCATCAATGCCGATGATTTCTACGGAAAAGAGTCCTTCCAAGTGCTCGCAGACTATCTGCGTTCGGTGGAAGGAACGGAGGGCAAATACTGTATGGTGGGTTACCGTGTATGCAACACCCTCAGCGAGAACGGAGCAGTAAGCCGTGGTGTTTGTACGACCAATGCCGAAGGCCATCTGACGGATGTGGTAGAGCGTACGAAGATTGAGGAGAAGAACGGACAGATCGTCTTCACCGAGGACGGTGTGGACACTCCGCTTGACCCGCATACACCGGTTTCGATGAACATGTGGGGCTTCACACCGGAGTATTTCCGCTATTCGGAGGAAGGATTCCGTGCATTCTTGGCAGCTAAAGGACAGGAACTGAAGTCGGAGTATTATATCCCGACCTTGGTGAACGACCTGATCTCTGCAGGCAAAGCTACGTGTACGGTGCTTGACACTCCTTCCAAGTGGTTTGGTGTGACGTACGCAGAGGATCGTCCGCAGGTAGTGATGAAAATCAACCAACTCATCGCGAAAGGTGAGTACCCGGCTAAATTATTCTGATAACTGAAAGTTGAAATCTTATGAGTAGAATACTTGTTACCGGTGGAACCGGTTATATAGGTTCGCATACAACGGTGGAGTTGATGCAGCAGGGCTACGATGTGACTATCGTGGATAACCTGAGCAACTCTTCCATTGATGTCTTGGACGGCATTGAGGCGATTGTGGGTCGTCGTCCTGAGTTTGCGAATGTTGATTGTGGTAATTTCGTTGATTTGGACGCTGTGTTCAAGCAGTTCCCGGATATCGTGGGTGTTATTCATTTTGCTGCGAGCAAGGCGGTGGGTGAGTCGGTGGAGAAACCGCTGCTCTATTACCGCAATAACCTAGGCAGTTTGGTGACGCTTTTGGAGGTCATGAGACTGTATCATGTGCCTAATCTTGTCTTCTCGTCTTCCTGCACGGTGTACGGTCAGCCGGACGCAGCTCATCTTCCTGTAGATGAGACCGCGCCTATTCAGAAAGCTCTCTCTCCTTACGGCAACACCAAGCAGATCAACGAGGAGATCATCTGCGATGAGGCTCATGCGGACTCTGAGTTGCATGCTACCATCTTGCGTTATTTCAATCCTATTGGCGCTCACCCGTCGGCTAAGATCGGAGAGTTGCCTAATGGCGTACCGCAGAACCTTCTGCCGTTTATCACGCAGACCGCTGCCGGTCTCCGTCAGGAGCTGAAAGTCTTCGGAAATGACTATAACACCCCCGATGGTTCTTGCATTCGTGACTATATCTACGTGGTGGATCTCGCGAAGGCACATGTTAAGGCTATCGATCGAATGCTCCATGCGAAAGATCGTGAGCAGGTAGAGGTCTTCAATCTCGGAACCGGAACCGGTCTGAGCGTGCTGACCCTCATCCATGAGTTCGAAGCTGCTACAGGCGTGAAGATCCCTTATACCATCGTGGGTCGCCGTGAAGGAGATATTGAGCAGGTATGGGCTGCGCCTAAGAAGGCGAATGAAGTACTCGGATGGAAAGCGGACACTCCGATTCGTGACGTACTCGCTTCCGCTTGGAAATGGGAAAAGCATATCCGTAATCTGTAATTTGTAATTTGTAGTTTGAATGCTTTATCCCTTTAAGTTCAAAGCGCATCTGTTCCATAAGATCTGGGGCGGACATACGATAGAAAAATGGTACAACCATGTGCCCGCTGACTTTGAGAATGTCGGCGAGTCATGGGTGATGTCCGATGTGGACAAATACCCGACGGAGGTTGTGAACGGTTCCCATGAAGGCGATACGCTTCAAGATCTGTTGGAGGTCTATATGGACGAACTCGTGGGCGGCAAAGTGTATGATGTCTTCGGAAATCATTTTCCCTTGTTGCTCAAGTTCATCGATGCAACGGATGACCTCTCTATCCAAGTTCACCCCGATGATGACTATGCGCTGGAGAACGAACAATCGCTGGGTAAGACGGAGATGTGGTACGTGCTGCCTCCTGCTGAGGACGCATCGGTCTATCTGGGGTGGAAAGAAGAGATGACCCCTTCGCTTATTCACAAGGCGATAGAAGAAGGCTCTCTCGCGCGTTACCTGCGCGATTATAAGGTACGCGCGGGTGAGGTGGCTTATATCCCTGCCGGTACTGTTCACGCGATGCGTCGTAATACGATCGTGGCGGAGATCCAAGAGAATAGCGACATCACGTACCGTCTCTATGACTACAACCGTGTGGGCAATGACGGAAAGTTGCGTCCTTTGCATCTGGACAAGGCGCTTGAGGTCATGGATTTCAATCCGCAGCAAGAGGCGTCTGTCTCGCGTCCGGAGCCGGTTGTCAATGGAGCGGTTAACTTACAGCAAACACCGTATTTCACGGCAAACCTCCTGACGCTGACTCACGCTGTACAGCGCGATTATGCACCTTTGGACTCCTTTGTGGCATATATGTGCGTGAAAGGCAGTTGTGCCATCAAAGCCCTTGATGCGGAGCAGGATCAAACGGTCACGATGAAGCAAGGCGAAGCTGTCCTCGTGCCTGCCTCGCTCAATGACATCGTTATTGAGCCCAAGGGAGAATGCCAACTTATTGAGATATACATGGAGTTGTGATAACTACGGACAACAAAAAAGAGGTAACTGCTTAAGTAGTTGCCTCTTTTTGTTATAGGAGATGTCTTATTGGAAGAAACTGAAATGCACGCTACCGTAACTGCGCGTTTCTACGTGTCTGGGGTGCGAGGTAAAATCCGTGTCCTTTCCGTGCTCTATGACTAACCATCCGTCCTCTTTGAGGATATCCTGTGCTCCCAAAATGATGTCCGGGAGGGCAGGGAGCTGCTCCAAAGCGTACGGAGGGTCTGCGAAGATAAGATCGTACTTGGCGCGGCAGGCACTCAGGAACTTAAAGACGTCTCCCCGGATGACGCTCAGATTACGAATGCCGAGTTGCTTGCAGCAGGAGATGATCCAGTTCTGCTGTACGTGTGCAATCTCCACGGCGGTCACTTCCCGTGCTCCGCGACTCACACACTCAATACCAATGCCTCCGGTTCCTGCAAAGAGATCGAGCACGTCAATCCCCTCGAAATCCATTCGGTTATTGAGCAGATTAAACAAACTCTCCTTGGCGAAATCGGTGGTCGGTCTCGCGGTGATATTTTTAGGGGGCGACAATCGCCGCCCCCCATATGTGCCACTAATAATTCTCATTGTTACTCCCAGTTACCGGCGTTGTTGTTCGGTGCATAGATGTCACCGACCTTCAAGCCTGCATAGTGGTCGAGTTTGGTCTCGCGGTCAATGAGGTTAACCAACTCCTGCTCGTTCAGGTCGCTCAGATAACTCTCGAACGGAGCGCGTGCCTCGAACAGCGGAACACGGATACCCTGACTTGTAGTGTAGTCGTTGTTTACCTCTACTTCGAAACGCTTACCCTCACTGAACGGAATCAGGATGATACCATCAATGCTGGTCTCGTCATACTCGCCTTTGTAGAGTGATTGAAGCATGTTCTGCTCGATGGTGTCACGACGGAAACCTTGCAGACCGTTCTTCTTCACCTCAGCGTCGTTTGCCCAGATATACGCATAGAGTGCATCTTTGTCGTTCGGATCCAGATTCAGCTTCTTGTCCTTGAGGGCTTTTTTCTTCGCTGCATCGATGATCTTAATAGCTTTGGGCTCAGTCAGACCTGCCTCCAACTGCTTGTCGGTCAGACTTCCTTCCTTCATCAACTCTTTCTTCGGAGCTGTCTTAAGGAATAACAGCAGTGAATCCAGATTAGCGGTGAACGCACCTTTCTGGTGATGATACTCTACCTCCGCAGTACGGAGGTCAACGAGGTTCTTGATCACTGCTACCTCGCGCTGTGCACGCGTGTCTTCAAACTTGATAGGGGTTGTGACGCTCTGCACGCAGAAAACAGCCATGATGACTGCTGCGATAGTCAGCGCACAAATTACAATTAATCTTGTTGCTTTCATTATAGGTTAAATTTTAATAAATTTCAATAAATATCAATAATTTTCAAAAAACGCCGCAAAGTTACAAAAAAATTTTGATATGTGCAAAAAAAATCGTAACTTTGCAGCGTTTTTTTGAAAACTATGTATGGAAGATAGCAACAAAGTCCTTTATACGATACTAAATGAGCGTTTGGAGCTCATGCGCCAACTGGATAAAGAAGGCGATTCGGAACGTCGTCGTCACATAGCCAAAGAGACGCAAACTCTTCATGCGCCCATGGCGCACAGACTCGGTTTATATCAGATCAAAACCGAGATGGAAGATCTGGCGCTGAAGTTTCTCGATTATGACACCTACAAGTATATCGCGCACGCGTTGAACGCCAAGAAAGCCGAACGTGAGGCGTATATCGCTTCGTTCATCGCGCCGCTTGAGGAGAAACTGAAAAAAGAGGGGTTTGTCTTTACTATCAAAGGGCGTCCGAAATCGATTCACTCGATCTACCATAAGATGCAGGCTCAGCATTGCGACGTGGATAAGATTTACGACCTCTTTGCTATTCGTATCATCTTGGACTCTGCGCCGGAGAAGGAGAAATCCGACTGCTGGCAGGTCTATTCGCTCATCACTGATATCTTCACGCCGAACCCCAAACGTCTGCGCGATTGGTTGTCTGTCCCTAAGGAGAACGGATACGAGTCGCTGCATACCACAGTCTTGGGACCCGAGAACCGATGGGTAGAAGTGCAGATCCGTACCAAACGTATGGACGAAATAGCGGAGCAGGGTGTAGCAGCCCATTGGGCATACAAAGGTGTCAAAGGGGAGATCGTTCATAAGGGTAGCGGAGACGTGTATGTCTTTACCCCGACGGGTGATTTGAAGCGTTTGCCCGAAGGAGCTACTGTGCTCGATTTTGCCTATGCAATCCACAGCGATGTGGGTGCCCATTGTGTGGGCGGTACGATCCGAAACCAGAATGTCTCTATCCGTCAGAAGTTGGAGAACGGCGATCAGGTCTCTATCCTCACCTCGCCGAACCAACATCCCAATGCGGATTGGTTGAATTTTGTGGCGTCCTCCAAGGCGAAGAATAAGATTCGTCAGGCACTCAAGGAGATCGAATACAAACAGGCGTTTGAGGGAAAGGAGATCATCGATCGCAAGTTCAAGAACTGGAAGATCAACTATACCGAAGGCGATATCACCAAGATGGCTATCCGTCTGGGCTATAAGGCTGTTTCCGATATGTATCAGTCGGTAGCTACCGGCAAAGAAGATGTTCAACGGCTTCGCGATGTGCTGCTCGAGCCGGAAGAGACTCCAGTACAGCGCGAACACACCGAGTATATCGATAAATCCGAATTAAAGGGTTTGGCTATTGAGGTGGATATCAATGTGAAGAATATTGATTATAACCTCTCCAAATGTTGCAATCCCGAGCCCGGTGATCCGATCTTTGCTTTTGTCTCCGTGACCAAAGGTATTCGTATTCACCGCATCGATTGCCCGAATGCAAATGATATCCGAGACAGGTATCCGTACCGCGTCTTACCGGCTCGCTGGGCGAAGAAATCGTAATTTTTAATTTTTAATTTTTAATTTCCATTGAGCGATTATCCAAGTCAAATATTAGAGCAAGCCGTCAACCAGATGGCATCGCTGCCCGGAGTAGGGCGGCGCACTGCTTTGCGGTTAGTGCTTCATCTCTTGCGGCAGACCGAGGCGGAAGTCGAAGCGTTTTCCGACTCTTTCACACGTCTCAAGAAAGAGGTCGTTTATTGCAGTGAGTGCCATAATATCTCGGACACCGAGATCTGTCCTATTTGTTCTTCTCCGCGTCGCGATCATTCGACCATCTGTGTGGTAGAGAACGTTCAGGACGTGATGTCCATTGAGAATACAGGGCAATACACCGGTGTCTATCATGTGCTCGGAGGTGTGATTTCCCCGATGGAGGGAGTCGGACCCAAAGACATCGAGATTGACAGTCTTATCGAACGGATCACCAAAGGCGGTGTGGATGAGATCATACTTGCCCTGCCGACCACCATGGAAGGCGACACCACCAACTTCTATATCTATCGAAGAATACAGAATACTGACCGCTGCGCTGACAGAATACAGAATGGAGAACTCAAGATCTCACAGATAGCACGAGGAGTAGCGGTCGGCAATCAAATCGAATATACGGACGAGATCACCCTTGGTCGCTCTATCGTGAACCGAATAGCGTTCAAAGGCTGACAACTGACAACTGAAAACTGACAACTGACAACTAATATGGAAGAAGTAGTAAGAAAACTGAATTGGATTTATTACGGGCAGATGGTTTTTACGATGATCGTGCTCACGGTGATGTACTATGCGTTTATGCATGGTTTATACGAACCGCTGGACACCCTTTCGACCTTGGGTGTGACGGTGCAGTATATGATTATCTTTGACGCCTTGATTACTATTCCTCTGGGCTTGTATCTGGTGAAACTGTTCAAACCGCAGACGGATAAGCAGTACTTCAAATGTGCCGCTGCTCGTATTCTCTTGGTTAGCAATACGATGCCTTTGGGTGTTATTGCTTTCTATTGGATGAACGGTTATCGCTCGATGCTTTGGGTAGCAGCTATCTCCGCCGTCGCTTGGTATTTCTCCAAACCCACGATCGGCAAGATGGATAAGGAGATGACACCGGAAGATCCGAACATGCCTACCTATTAATTATTAATTATCAATTATCAATTATCATGATAATAGCTTGTGATTTTGACGGTACGATTGTTACCCATGAGTATCCGAAAATAGGCAAACCGATTCCGTTTGCCATACAAACATTGAAAAAACTGCAGGAAGAGGATCATCACCAGATCATCCTTTGGACGGTGCGCGAAGGTGCATTGTTGCAAGAAGCGATTGATTACTGCAAGTCGAAAGGCTTGGAGTTTTATGCCGTTAATTCCAATTATCCGGAGGAAGAACCTGAGCACGGTACGGCACGCAAACTGGTGGCGGACTTGTGGATCGATGATCGTAACCTCGGCGGACTACCCGAATGGGGTGTCATCTATAATATGATCCATACGGGGCATTGCTATGAGCCTGCTCCGCAGGGCAATATGGAAGACCTTCGTCCCAAGAAAAAAGGCTTCTTGGAAAAACTCTTCGGTTAAATGGGAAAATGCGAAAATGCAAAAATAATTAAATTGCGTAAGTTGGAACCCTCTGACCTGCCGTTTCTCTATCAATGGGAGAACGATGCCTCGGTGTGGGCGGACGGAGCGAATCGTAATCCGCTCTCTCAGCAGGATTTACGGGATTACCTTTCCTCCACGACCGGCGACATCTACAAGGACGGTCAACTCCGTCTTGTCATTTGCCAGAATGACCAAACCTCAAATGGTCTGACTCTCGGTTGTATGGATCTCTTTGACTTTGATCCCCGTAACAGGCGTGCGGCTATCGGAATGTATATAGCGCCTGAGTACCGAGGTCAAGGAATAGGGAAGGAAGCCTTGCGACTGTTGGAGGAATATGCGTTTGGTTTCCTGCATTTACGAGTTCTCTATGCTGTCATTTCTACAAAAAATACAGCCTGCATAACGCTTTACCGTCATGCAGGCTATACCGAATCTTCTGTTTTACCGAATTGGACGTTGGAGTCCGATGCGGTGATTTTTACATCATTCCGCCCATACCGGGATTAGCCATCGGGGCTGCCGGATGCTCTTCGGGGTGATCAACGATCACGCACTCAGTGGTCAGGAACATACCTGCTACGGAAGCGGCGTTCTCCAGAGCTACACGGGTTACCTTAGCCGGATCGATGACACCTGCCTCAAAGAGGTTCTCGTAAGCGTCCTTGCGGGCATTGTAACCGAAATCAGCCTTGCCTGCACGCACCTTATCAACTACTACAGCACCTTCCTTACCGGCGTTGTTGACGATCTGACGGAGCGGCTCTTCGATAGCACGTCGTACGATCTCGATACCGGTCTGCTCGTCCTCGTTCTCGCCTTTGAGTCCTTCGAGGGCTTTTTGTGCACGGATGTACATCACACCGCCACCTGGAACAACTCCTTCTTCGATAGCTGCACGTGTAGCGCTTAACGCATCGTCCACACGGTCTTTCTTCTCTTTCATCTCTACCTCAGATGCTGCACCGACGTTGAGTTGTGCTACACCGCCTGCGAGTTTAGCCAGACGTTCTTGCAGTTTCTCTTTGTCGTACGTGCTCTTGGTAGCCACGATCTGCGCTTTGATCTGCGCTACGCGGTTAGAGATAGCCTCTTTGTTGCCTGCGCCGTTGACGATAGTGGTGTTGTCTTTGGTGACAGTGATGGTCTCAGCCGTACCGAGCATCTCGATGGTAGCTTGCTCCAACTTGATACCTTTCTCCTCGCTGATGACTGTACCGCCGGTGAGGATAGCGATGTCTTCGAGCATCTCTTTGCGACGATCACCAAAGCCCGGAGCCTTGACCGCACAGATCTTAAGCTGTGCACGCAGACGGTTGACTACCAAAGCAGTCAGTGCTTCGCTATCTACGTCCTCGGCAATGATCAGCAACGGACGACCGCTCTGTACTGCCGGTTCCAAAACCGGAAGAAGCTCTTTGAGGTTCGAGATCTTCTTGTCGTAGATCAGGATATACGGTTTGTCCATCTCTACCTGCATCGTCTCGGTGTTGGTGACGAAATACGGGCTGATGTATCCGCGGTCGAACTGCATACCTTGTACCACGTCAATAGTGGTGTCCATACCTTTTGCTTCGCCGATGGTGATGACGCCGTCTTTCGATACTTTGCGCATCGCGTCCGCAATCAGTTTACCGATCTCGGCGTCGTTGTTGGCGGAAACGGTAGCTACCTGCTCGATCTTATCGAAGTCATTGCCAACGACTACGGCGTTCTTCTTGATCTCCTCTACTACGGCTGTAACGGCTTTGTCAATACCGCGTTTGAGGTCAAGCGGGTTAGCGCCGGCAGTCACGTTCTTCAGACCCACACCTACGATAGCTTGTGCCAAAACGGTAGCGGTCGTCGTACCGTCGCCTGCCTGGTCGCCGGTTTTGGAGGCTACCTCTTTAACCAACTGTGCACCGAGGTTCTCTGCCGGATCTTTCAGTTCAACCTCTTTCGCTACCGTCACGCCGTCTTTGGTGATGTGCGGAGCACCGTATTTCTTGTCAATGATGACATTACGTCCTTTCGGACCAAGTGTCACTTTCACTGCGTCGGCCAATTGGTCAACGCCACGTTTCAAAGCCTCACGGGCTTCTACGTTATAGGTAATATCTTTTGCCATTTTTTTATAGATTAAAGATTAAAGACCGTTCACTTCGTTCACTGAAAGACAATGGACTTGTTAGTATCGGTCGAATCATTTTTGTCTTTATTCCTTATTCCTTTAGCGAAGCGGTCCTTATTCTACTTTCGCCAACACGTCTGATTGACGCATGATAAGGTATTTCTCGCCGTCGAGTTCGAGTTCCGTACCGGCATATTTGCCGTAGAGAACGCGGTCTCCGGCTTTGAGGACCATTGCCTCATCTTTGGTTCCTTCGCCTACTGCGAGTATTTCGCCGCGAAGGGGTTTCTCTTTGGCACTATCAGGAATGATGATTCCTCCAACTGTTTTTTCTTCTGCAGCCTCGGGCTTGATCAGCACGCGGTCTGCTAATGGTTGAATTTTGCTCATAATATAGATGTTTTAAATTATTAACTTTCATTTTTCACCTTTCACCTTTCAACTTTCATGCCAAACGGATGAAATCTGCCAAAATGTCAGTTTACCTGAACCGTTTTGCCAAAATTTTCAGCAAAGGTACACTTTTTTTTGCACATATAAAAATTTTTTAGTACCTTTGCACGAAATTATGAACGAGAAGCAAAATATTGGCAGTTTGTTTGACCGGATAGCGAAGACCTACGATGGTCTCAATCATGGTCTTTCGTTGAATATAGACCGTTTGTGGCGGCGTAAGACGGTATCGAAAATGCAGGCTGTGGAGCATGTGTTGGATGTCGCTATCGGAACGGCGGATCTGACCATCGAGATGCTTCGTCGCGGTAAGGCACAGCGTGTGACGGGACTTGATCTGTCGCGGGAGATGATGGCAATCGGAGAGGAGAAAGTGGAGCGGATGAAGTCAAAGGAGCAGGTCTCTTTTATATATGGAAACGCGCAGGAGATGCCTTTTGAGAAGGAGTCTTTTGATGCCGTGACCTGCGCTTTCGGATGCCGGAATTTTAGCAATCTGGATGCCGGACTAAAGGAGATGTACCGTGTTCTGAAACCCGGCGGAGAGCTGATCATTTTGGAGTTCAGTTATCCCAAGAATCCGCTTATCCGATGGTCTTATGATCTGTATTTCAGTCATATACTGCCTTTCGTAGGAAGAATAGTGAGCAAGGACAAGACCGCTTACAGCTATCTGAACAAGAGTGTCAAAGGCTTTTGTTGGGGAGAGGAGTTCGCGCGTTATCTAAGCGAAGCCGGATTTAAGGATCCGCAGTTCACCCCTCTCACTTTCGGCATCGCCACCATCTACAAGACACTCAAATAAATGGTAAATGAATAAATGGTAAATAGCTTTATGGTAAAACACATTATTTTATGGAAACTGCGTTCGGAGTTGAGCGCAGAGGAGAAGCAAGCGAAAGCCCTAGCGATTAAGCAGGGTTTGGAAGGTCTGCAAGGCAAGGTGCCCGGTTTGGTGGATATCCACGTGCAGATAGACGGACGTTTGGATAGCAGCAATGCGGATATTATGTTGGATTCGACCTTGGAGTCGGAGGAGGCGCTCAAGGGCTACGCCGTTCATCCGGCGCATGTATCGGTTGCCGATGGAGTAGTGCGCCCCAATACGGAGCTGCGTACCTGTCTTGATTTTGAATATTGATCGTTTATGAAAATTAAAATACGTTTAGTTCTTTTGCTGTTGTGTGTGACAACAGCTGTTTTGGCAGGTCCTCAGCAACGCTCAGTGGTCAGAGACACTGTTTGTGATGTACCGCTGAGGGAGATGTTACGCGTAGCGGATCGGTTCTGCTATCAGTTTCAGTCATGCCCGGATAGTCTCTTCTCGTGGGCGTATGTCGATTTAGGTAGTCAGAAAGAAGAGATAGAGGTCAAAAAGGAGAAAGACAGCCCGAACGTTATCCAGCTTCGATACAAAGATCGCGTCTATGATCCTGTGAACAAAACCGGTGATGTCGCCATCGATATCTATGTCTTGGGTGTACGGTGGTGGAAAGACCAGCATCTAGGAACCAAGTATGTCCTCATGCGTCCGGCTAAAGCGAAGTTTCCACTGACCGCTCAGATGACCGCTACCTATAGCGGTTCGATCTTGGACGGAGGACGGTTTATCCTCCGTATGGAGCCGGAGTCGCCTACGCGTACGCGCGTTCATTATGAGTTTAATATCACTTTCGGAAAAGTGCTGTCCACTTTCATCTCGGACAAGATTTGGGATAACGCCATAGCATGGAGATTCTCTACGATCTTGGATAATATCGTAGAGTACGCCGAGAAAGGGGAGGTTGCCTCCCGTCCGCGCGGACCGCAAAAGAAATGATCATCTTCTTCTGGGTTTGATGTTATGGTAGTTGTTGATGAGTCGGCAGTACTCGCAGTTCCGCCAATGATAAGTGACTGTGATGCCTACTTGAAACCAGCCGTCATTCCAGTGGATCGTCTTCTTGCCGTATCGGTTGACGTAGGTTAATCCGGTGCCTCCTAACTCGACGCCGTCGCTGTTCTGCGTTTTCGCCATGGGCCATGCATCGAGGTTCACATAATGGGCATCCACCAGACCTTCGTTCACCATGATCTCAGCGCTCATCGACCAGGACTCGGTCAGCTTCCAGCTGTAACCGAGTCCTAATTGGATCATCGGCAGGAAACCATAGGTCTTGCCCTCAATGAGGTGTTTCTCCTTGCCGCTCGGAACGCTTTTATAGTAATAAAACTCGTATTTATTGATGATACTTGCGGCCAAACCAAATCCGCCGTACAAAAATAGACCTGCGTTTGAGAACGGATAGTATTGTACGCCTACTGCCGGCTGAATGATGATTGCTTGAAACTTACGAAAGTCATCACGCGGATCGGACAGACTCTTGAATTTGAATTCGTTGTTTCCGCGTATTGTACCCACCATGATGGCAAAACGGATGTTACAGTGATTACCTGCAGGCAGGTTATAGAAGAAATTGAGACCACCTCCCAAACTGAGGTTTTTGAGGTTGAATCCGCCATTAAAAGCCACACCCTCGTTATCGACATCACCGAAATAATACATAGCGCTTGCTGTCACACCTACACCGTGCGAAACGAAGTAGTTCTTGGTGGTGTACAAACCGGTTTGTCGATTTGCGTTCTTGGTCCACACAATGCGTCCTCTACCTCCGGCAGCCTCTACATGCGGGCTGAGGAGAAGCAATCCGCCTACTAAAAATCCTGCAATATACGAACGTATGCTCATGGTAAAAGGTAGTTCTATCCTTACGGACTGCAAAATTAGTAATAATTTTTGAAATATGCAAATAATTTGGCATTTTTTTGTAAAAAAACAAAAAGCCTGCGTTTTGCAGGCTCTTTTAATAAATCTCAAATCTCAAATGTCAAATTTCAAATAAAAAGGAACCCCGAAAGGTTCCTTTTTTTGTAGTGCTACCCGGACTCGAACCGGGGTTTACGGCGTGAGAGGCCGTTGTCCTAGGCCACTAGACGATAGCACCCAGAGCGGTTTCCCGTAAATCGCTTCTCGAACGAAAGCGGGTGCAAAGGTACTGCTTTTTTTTGATATGACCAAATTTTTTAGCAAGAAAATTCAAAAAAAGTGCATTTTGCCGAATAAAGTTGGCAAAAAGCCTTATTTTTCACTATTTTTGGGGATTGTGCAGGTCGTAAAAAAGCAGTACCTTTGCACCGTTTTTAAGTTTAACCATTTAATTATTTTGCGTATGAAAAAATTTACAATCAAAACTGCCCATGGGGCAACGAAGAATGTGTTTTTGATGGCAGCCTTGGGGCTGAGCATGATGGCTCACGGAGCCGAGTTGAATTATTACAAGACCTTGGTCGATGAGCAGGCGGATGCTACCAAGGGTCAGACCCAGTTGTACAGTTTGGACTATGCACCGGACGGTAGTCTCTATCTGCTGAGTTCGTACCAGACCGCTTCTTCCGAAGAGACCGGTCTGCTCTTTGACGGCAATGCTTATCAAGGTGCTACAGCTTCCAAGTGGGGTAGCAGAACCGGTGAGATGAAGGTAACCAACATGCGTAACTCCTTCCTTGCCAAACTCGATGCCGAAGGCAATCTCCTTTGGGCAAAACCCGACACCACCGGCGACTATGACCTGTCGAATACTGTCATTTCGGTGACGAATGACGGAGGTCTGATCTACGCCGATAAGTTCCGCACGCGTAAGGGCGTGTACATGAGTTTCTTTAATGTATATAGTCCGAGCGGAGAGTTGGTAGCCTCTAATAATATGTCCTTTACCAACTATGACTCGATTGAGGTAGAAGGCAAGAAAGTGTTCCGCAAGGAAGCCTTTTCATGGTCAGGAGCTGCGCAGGACGAAGACGGATATATCTATATCGCCGGTCTGCAGGGTGATACCCTTCTGCCTAAGTGGAACGACTCGATTGCACCGCGTAGTGCATGGAATACGAAAGGTTCTCTGAGCAGTAACTGCAACACCGTGATCCTCAAATACCAACCTGCTAATAATCAGTTCAAAGACTTGGACTATATCGGCTATGTGATCAACAGCGATGAGTTGGAGTACGATCGTCCTTTGGGGCTGCATTACGAGAACGGCAAACTGTATGTGGCCGGAACGTATAGTAACGGTACCGAGACGGGTATCTATGCTGCGCGTTATAACACCGATTTGGAGCGCGAGTATATCCGGTATCACGCTGTCAACGGTGCCCTGCAGTTCCAGCAGACTAAGTTCGTGGACGGTAAGATCTTCGTATGCGGCGGTCTCTCCAATGGCTCTATCACGATGGGCGATAAGACGATTGCAACCTCCGGTACCTTCAATCACGGTCTCGTCTATATCCTCAATCAGGAGGACGGAACTGCCCTTAATTTTGATGTACACGCAGCTGCTGATAATGCGCTGAACATCACCGTAGCTGCTTATCCGACGGTAGACGGCTATGTGGCTTATAACCACGAGACGCTGAACGGTCTTCAGATGATTTTTAACTATGATGAGCAAATGAACCTTATCAGCACTGATACGATTGCATATGGTGGAGGTTCTTCCACGATTTCGGTAGTGGGGCGTAGTGCAGATGGTTCACAAGCAGCTATTGGTCTCCGCGCTCGTACAACATCTGATTATTATCTGCTCAACGAGGAGCCTATGAACTATGCGGACCTCACCAATTGGTATAGTATTGTTGCTGTGTTAGGTGAGGGTGGAGAACAAGGCGTAGAAACGGTTAAGACCGAGAACAACAAGGCCATTAAATTCATCGAAAACGGACAACTCTATCTTCGCTATAATGGGAAGACATATAATATATTAGGATATTAAAATTTAAATAACAAAGTTTATGAGAAAAATTTTTACATTGGTAAGTGCAGTAGCTTTGGCTTTGACCATGCAAGCTACGCCTATTGACACCATCCAGGTAGATGGTCTGTATTATCAAATCAATGCGGAGGACTCTATTGCAACGCTGATCCGTTACAATGTAAGCTCCAAGTACGAGATTGACAACATCGTCATTCCGGTGGATGTCGTTAAAGACGAGATTAGTTATCCGGTAGTGGCACTGGGTCAGGGTGCGCTCCGTAACACAACGGCGAGCACTATCACCTTCGCCGAAGGCAGCAAGGTGACGGAGTTGGGCATGCAATGCTTCCAAGCAGCAGTTAACGTGCAGGAACTGGAGTTGCCGGAGGGTATCCAACTCATTCCTATGACAGGTATCCACAATGCGACAGCCACCAACCCGATGCAGATGAAGAAACTGGTTTTGCCGGCTTCGATTGATTCGATTGCCCGTCTCTCTATCTGTCTGCCGCAGTTGGAGATCTTGGAGTTCAAAGGCGCTGTTCCGCCGCGTATCAACACGGTTACTGTTGCTTCCAGCGGCTATACCCAGAATCCTTGGGAAGTAAATGTGAATAACGCCTGCAATACCGCCAAATCAGCTGTTGTTATCGTTCCGGCAGGAGCCGTACAGGCATACAGGAACACCGCTTGGATCGGCGACTATTTCACTACCATTGTAGCTCCGAAAGATACTATCGTGGCAGACGGTTTGTATTACGAAATGGATAACAGAGCCCAAACGGCTACGCTCATTCAGGCGCAGAATGCTGCCCAAAAATATGAGCAGGACAGCATCGTAATCCCTGCGACCGTTGTGGATGGCGCTCGTGAATATCCTGTTGTGGCGTTAGGGCGCAGAGCGTTCTATAACACCACCGCCAAGTCTGTTGTTTTTGCCGAAGGCAGCAATGTAAAGGAACTGGGTATGCAATCCTTCCAAGCGGCAGTCGAACTGCTTGAATTAGAGTTACCGGAAGGCATCACACTCATCCCGACATCCGGCATTCACAATGCGGCAGCCAACAATCCTATGAAGATGAAGAAACTGGTTTTCCCCGCTTCGTTGGATTCACTCAGTGTTATTTCTATTGCTTTGCCGCAGTTGGAAACCTTGGAGTTCAAGGGTGCTGTACCACCGAGTATCGCTACGAAAGAGACGGCTACCTGGACGCAGAACCCCTGGCAGATAAGCACGAGCCATGCCAACAACACCGCCAAAACAGCAACGGTCATTGTACCGAAAGGCGCGTTGGAGGCTTATCAGAACACCGCTTGGATCGGCGACTACTTCACTACTATTGTGGAGAAAGAGGATCCCGTGGAGGAAGTAGCCAATATCGCAGCCTTCAATGCAGTAGAAGACGGCAAAACAGTGAAACTGACCCTGACGGATGCCAAAGTAACCGCCTATGCAGACCTGCAGAATGTGTACTATGTAGAGGACGCTACTGCCGCAACGGTTATCTCCGGCACCACTCTCACCGTCGGAACGGCTCTCAATGGCACTATTACCGGTACGAAGAGCACGAACGAAGTGGACTATATGAATACACCCGCTGTTGCCGTTGAGCCTATGATGACGGTTACCGACGCCACCGGCTTTACAGCTACCGAGACAACGCTCACTCCGACTGTAATGACTATTACCGAGGCGTGCGCGCAGGCTAATTACGCCAAGCTGATTACCATTGAGAATGTAACGGTCAGCGGAAGCGGAAAAAACAAGACCCTCACCGACGCAGAGGAGAATACCATCAAAGCGCGTGACTTGTTCGGAGTGCTTTCCGCAGAGTACGTATGGCCCGCAGAAGCCGCTTCTGTAACCGGTATCTGCCTGCACTATATGACCGGATGGTTCATCATCCCGACCTCTGAAGCAGGTATAGTAGCAAAACAAGCTACCGACGTTGAGAGCCTGAAGACCGAGAATCAAGCCGTTAAGTTCCTTAAGAACGGACAACTCATTATCATGTTCAACGGAACGAAGTATAACGTCCTTGGAGGAAGCATTGAGAATTGAAAAATTAATAATTTGTTAAGCTATAAGATTATATCGAAAACGACTCGCTGGGAGGCGGGTCGTTTTCCAATTCTCAAATGTCAAATGTCAAATGTCAAAT
>JAFXWI010000084.1 GCA_017542915.1 Paludibacteraceae bacterium | reverse complement strand
TCTGTACCTGACCATCAGCCGCCAACGGCAGATGATTGTGATAATTATGCTGTTCTTTGTAACTTTGGGCGGAATCCTACTGTTCGTCTATCTGTACCGCCGCCGTCAACGGCTGCTTTTGGAGAAAGAGGAAGAAATTGAAACCCTGAGGGAAATCATAAATGATGTACGAAGGGACGATGTACGATGTACGAAGGAGGTGGATGTGCGCAAACTGATGTTGCAGCAATTGGGTGTCATCAAAACGATTGCCGGAACACCCACCGAAGCCAACCAACAACTGCTTGCACGCCTCATGGCATTGAATGAGACTACAGCTAATGCCCTTATAGATTGGCCAAGCATTTACCAAACCATCGATCTGGTATATGACGGCTTCTATACACGTCTTAGGGACAAATACGGGAATGTACAAGGGAGCAATGTACAAAGTACAAAGGAACAGAGACCGCTTTTGAACGAAAAGGAGCTGCAACTCTGTTGTTTACTCAAAGCGGATTTCTCCACCAAGGAGATCAATATGCTCACCCGTCAAAGTCTCCAAACCATCTACCAGCGCAAGACCCAAGTCCGTCAGAAACTCAATCTCCCCGAAGCCGAAGACATCACAACGGCGATAATATAAAAATCGACACCGCAGAATGCGATCGTTTATGCATCGGGGTATGTGCCGCTGACGAAGATGATCAAGTCTGGTGTTATCATTGACCTGATAGGCGTGCTGCTAATCACGATACCGATCGTTATGCTGTTAGTCAAATGGGTGACAGGTGCCTGATAAGTAATACACCGCTGCTACGGCTAAGACGAGGTGGAGGAAGAGGATGAGAGGAAGACCGTAGCGGAAACGGGGATGCTGGGTCTTGTGATGCCAGACTTTCATGCCGAGAAAAGCACCGACACTGCCGCCAAGAAGGGAGATGGTGATCAGACGAGCTTCGGTAACCCGCCATTTATCGTGGCGGGCTTTCCATTTATCAATGCCGTAGAGGAAGAAGGCAATGAGGTTGATTGCCACGAGATAGAACAAAAGGGAAAGGATTATTTTAGTCATTGAGGATGGTGATGTTTCGTTGTTAATCAAGAAAAGCGTACAAAATTACTGCTTTTTTTTGAATTATGCAATTTTTTGATAAAAAAGACGTATTTTTCTTGAATATTTTGCATATATGGGATTTTTTTTGTAATTTTGCGGCGATTTATCGGAGGCTGCTTATGATCACTGTTGAATTGGATATGCTTCAGACAGCCGGAATAGGAGCTTTAGCTCTCATGGTCGGCATGTATCTAACGCGCAAAATTTCCATTTTGCAGAAATGCTGTGTCCCCTCGCCGGTAAGCGGCGGTATCATCTTCTCCTTGCTTGCTTTAGCGTTGTACGGTTGGTTCGATGTGGAGGTGTCTTTTGACGACACGTTGATGAAGATCTTCATGTTGGCTTTCTTTACGTGTGTGGGTTTTCAGTGTGATCTGAGAGTGATCAAGCAGGGTGGTAAACCCTTGCTGATCATGTTGGTTTTGCTGGTGATTATGATTGTGCTGCAAAATCTGATGCCGTTGGGAATCACGAAACTGATGGGTGTGGATCCGTTGTTGGGCATCACAGCCGGCAGTGTGTCCATGACCGGAGGACACGGCACAGCAGGTGGTTTTGCGGATATATTAATAGAGATGGGATTAGATGGCGCCGATTCGATAGGCATGGCTGCGGCTACATTTGGTCTGATAGCGGGTTCGATGCTTGGCGGACCCTTAGCCGATTTGATTATCCGTAAGAGGCTCAAAGATGAGCAGAGACAGCCGCAAGACGAGGCGATAGACCCTGCTATGGCGGGTATTGAGAGCGATGAGGCGTCTCCGGAAGGTCGTGAGAAACACGTGAGTACGAACGAGTTGGAGTTCCAGCAATATGCGAAAGCGAGTTATTGGCTTTTGCTGATCATGGGAGGCGGCACAGTGTTGCGATGGCTGTTGGCTAAAACCGGTGTGGCGTTTCCTCAATATTTCGGAGCATTGATCTTAGCTGCCATCGTGCGGAATGTGATGGGAGTGGTTCGCTATCGGAAAGACGGTCAATGGGTGAAAGCGGAAGGATTACTCGATATGGAGCGTATTATCAGTGTGGGTAACATCTGTTTGTCCATGTTCCTCGGTATGGCGATGATCTCCTTGAAACTATGGGAGTTGCAGAGTCTGGCTCTTCCGCTGATCATCATTTTGGTGGCTCAAGTGTTGTTGATGGGGCTGTTTGCCTATTTCGTGGCCTTCCCGATGTTGGGTAGCAACTACGATGCAGCGGTATTGTGTGCAGGTCTGTGCGGTTTTGGATTAGGCGCTACGCCCAATGCCATGGCGAACATGAGTGCTATCTGCTATAAATACCACTATTCCGCCAAACCGTTTATCATCGTACCGATTATCGGTTCGATGTTTACAGACCTGATCAATACGGGAATTATTACTTTTTTCCTGAGTTTATTTTAGGGTTTCGTAAACGTGAGCAGGTCACGCCAATTGGCTCTGAACGACCTGTGCAACCATCTTGCCGTCTGCATTGGGCAGAGCTGCTTTGATAGCTTTGACAAAGAGTCCCATGTTTTTCTTTTCAGCGGTCCAACCGTTTGCTTCTTTGGCTTGGTTGAAAGCACGAACGATGTCCTCTTCCGAAGCCGCTTTGGGCAGGAAAGTCTCCAAGACGTTGATCTGTGCCTGCTCGGCGTCAGCTAACTCCTGACGACCTGCAGCAAGGTATTGCTCCACCGACTCCTGACGCTGTTTGACCATCTTTTTGATGACTTGGATCTCATCGGCTTCGGTCAGTTCTTTACCTGTATTCTCCTTACTGGTTTGCCAGTTGAGGAATGCACTTTTGATGGCACGGAGGGTCTCTGTGCGCACGGAATCATGGTTTTTCATTGCCTCCATGATCAAGGCATTTAACTCATTTTTCATATCGTATTATTTTGTTATTCGTTCTTATTGAGGATGATAAGGGCACCGATGACCCCCGGAATCCAACCGAAGAGGGTCAAGATGAAGACGATAGTCACGGATCCGCAACCGCGGTCAAGAACCGCTAAAGGCGGAAAAATGATGGCTAATAAGACTTGTAAACAGGACATTGTATGGGTACTTTAAAGGGTTGTTATTTTGGGTTCATCTATCCTTGTTGTGTTCAGAATAGGCTGCAAAATTACTGCTTTTTTTTGAATTATGCAATTTTTTGATAAAAAAGACTTATTTTTCTTGAATATTTTGCATATATGGGATTTTTTTTGTAATTTTGCACGCAAAATCGAATACGAACAAAAGACAAACGCAATATGGCATTTATATCTGCCAAAATGGCAGAGAGGGAGTCTGTGGCACGGGATTTGACCATGCCAAGATGTAAAACTATGCAGTTATGAAAAAAGAAGAAAAGATAGACATTGAAAAAGAAACTCCGCTTCAAGAGGCGGAAGAAATGAACAGCTCGCAAAGCGAGGGTAATGAAGAAGCATCGGCTCTGAATGACGAGCAGGAGAATCCGAATGAAGAGGCTGACGAGACGGAGGCGCTCAAGGAACGTATTGCTGAGTTGGAGGACAAGAACCTGCGAATGATGGCAGAGTTTGACAACTACCGCCGTCGTACCAACAAGGAGAAATTGGAACTGATGGCGACTGCCGGTGAGCGTATCTTCAAGGAGATGTTGCCGTTAGTGGATGATTTTGAGCGTGCCGTAGCCGTCATGGACAAGACGGATGATATTGACGCTGTGCGTGAGGGTATTCACCTCATTCAGCAGAAGTTCATTGCCTTCCTTGACAAACAGGACGTACACGCCATCGAGACCGAAGGCGTGGATTTTAACACGGACGAGCACGAGGCAGTGACTACTTTTGCAGCAGGCGAGGAGCAGAAAGGCAAAGTGATCGATTGCACGCAAAAAGGATATAAGTTAGGCGAGAAAGTGATCCGGTTTGCAAAGGTAGTGGTCGGCGAATAAAGTAGCGTTAAACTGTTAAATCGTTAAACTGTTAAATCGTTAGGTTTATGGCAGATAAAAGAGATTATTATGAGGTGTTGGAGGTCTCAAAGACCGCTACCCCCGAGGAAATAAAAAAAGCTTACCGCAAGAAAGCTATCCAATATCACCCGGATAAGAACCCGGGGGATAAGGAAGCCGAGGAGAAATTCAAAGAGGCGGCTGAGGCTTATGAAGTGCTGTCTGATCCGCAGAAGAGACAGCGTTATGACCAATACGGCTTTGCCGGTATGGGCGGCGCAAACGGATTCAGCGGCGGTGGTATGTCCATGGAGGATATCTTTACCCATTTCGGTGATATCTTCCAAGGCGCAGGTTTCGACATCGGTGACATCGGTGAGATGTTCATGGGCGGCGGTCGCAGTCGCGGTCCGCGTGTCCGCCGAGGGAGTGACATGCGTGTCAAAGTGCGTCTGACGCTGGAGGAGATAGCGAAAGGTTGCGAGAAAAAGATCAAAGTGCGTAAGTTAGTGCAATGCAAGGACTGTAATGGTACGGGTAGTGCGGACGGTCGCACGGAGACCTGTCCGACCTGTAAGGGCTCGGGACGCGTCATTCGTCAGCAGCGCGGTATCTTCGGTATGATGCAGGTTCAATCGGAGTGTGAGACCTGCGGCGGCGAAGGAACGGTAGTTAAGAACAAATGTCCGAAATGCGGCGGTCAGGGTGTCATCCGTGACGAGGAGGTGATCACAATCACGATACCGGCAGGAGTCATGGGCGGTATGCAACTGACTGTGCCCGGCAAGGGAAATGCAGCGCCTCGCGGCGGTGTGAACGGAGACCTGCTGGTACTCATCGAAGAAGAGGAACATAAGGATTTCATCCGTCAGGACAGCGATCTGGTGTATAACTTACTGTTGGATATGCCGACAGCGGTATTGGGCGGACAAGTGCAGATCCCGACTCTCACGGGCGATGTGAAGATCACGATCACCCCGGGTACACAGCCGGGTAAGGTGTTGCGAATGAGAGGCAAAGGTCTGCCGCGTATCGACCAATATGGACGTAACTATGGTGTGGGCGACTTACTGATCAATGTGGGAGTTTATATCCCCGAGCACCTCGACAAAGACGAGCGTAAGTTGATCGAACAGCTGCAGAATAGTAAGAATATCGCACCGGGTTCGGCGGACAAGAAGAATTTCTTTAGAAACCTATTTGGAATATAGACCGCTCACTATGTTCGTTAAAAGACAAAAGACCGCGGCTACGCCGCTAAAAGACAATAGACTAAACACTATTGTCCGATACATTTTGATCCTTTGTCTATTGTCCATTGTCCATCATCCTTTATTAGCGGAAGTGCCGATAGAGAAGGCGGATTTGAGTGAGCCGACGGGTATAGCGCCGGCTTACTTTGGTCCTAACGCCTTGCCTATTATCGACATGTTAGACGGCGAGACGCAACGCGATCTGCGTGTCGAATTGGCAGGCGAAGGGTATATCGGCTACGGACATCATAATAACACGGCGGATCTTTTTGCGCGCGTGTGCGTGCCCTTGTTCACGCGCTGGGCGAACCTGACGGTTTGGATGCCGGTTTTCGGATGGTATGACCAGTATGACGGTAAGGGTTCCGGCGCCGGAGATGCCTATGTGTCGGCAGACATACAGGTGTTGCATAATGAGTGGTTCAAGACGGAGAAAGCGAGATATATTCCGCAGATGACCGTTCGTGCGGGCATCAAATCGGCGAGCGGTGAGCAGTTCGAGCGTCGCCGTCATTTCGATTGCCCGGGATATTTCTTCGACCTCTCGATCGGTCAATCTATACCGATTAAGCAAGTGAAGTTGCGTTTTGCAGGAAGTGCCGGTTTCCTTTGCTGGCAGACCGATAACGCACGGCAGAACGATGCGATTATGTACGGTTTGCAGGCACAGTTACGGCATGAGTATTTCTCCTTGGAGGCTACATGGGGCGGTTATGTCGGCTGGGAAAAACATGGCGATGCCCCGATGAGTATCAAAGCTCGTGCGGCAGGGCATATCAAGGGATTTGAACCGTACGTACAATACCAATATGGTATCAAAGACTACCCGTATCATCAGATACGCGTTGGTTTGGTCTATAATATCTCGATATTAGACCGCTTAGCTAAAAGCCAAAAGACCGCTACACTAAACGAATAAAGATGAAAATGAACCGTATCATACAAATATGTCTATTGTCCATTGTCCTTTGTCCATGGTCTTTGCAGGCTTTGGAAGTGAGCCACACGGCGATGGACGGTAGTGATAGCGTACCTGCGGAGTACTTCCGCAAGTGGTATCACCGAACCGACCTCATCTATTATCTGGAGGCGCTCAATGATCATGTGATCGTGGAGAACACGGCTATCGGTCAATGGTGGCATCCTGATCGTCTGAACCTCGCGGTGGCAGGTCTGCCGTGTACGACTACCGGCTATATGATTGACGGTATGCGTGTCGATGACCGTTTTGATCCGGGTAACACGTTCTTTGTGCCGAACATGCAGCAGTACAACCTGTTGATCAATACCCATACCGGTCTGTTGGAGTTTACGTACGACACCTTAGCGCGTGATTATGTCCGTGCGCAGTACAACGTGGGGCAAGTGGGCAACGGCGAACCTGCGCCCGGTACAGCTGCTATCGTGAATATCACCCATCGTACCGCGCAGCAGAGTGCGGAGTTTTTCAAACATGTATCCGCCCGTCGTCACCTGCGTGGAGCAGGGAACATCGATGCAGCTTATACCTTCCGTGACAAAGAGGGTAATCCTTATCGCCAGCATCTCTATGCCGAATACGGTCAGCGGCTTATCACCCGTGAGAACCAGCAGGGATTGATTGACGATGATCCGTATTATACAGCGGGTTACTACAAAGTGCAGGCTGACGGTCTGCTGCCCATGAAACCGAACCGCTTCTTCAACCGGCTTGGTTACCGTCTCAATTTCTCGGGCAAGGAAGACGGCGGTAGTGAGTACCTCTATAACTACAACGAGGTGTTTGACCATAAGAACTACACCGCACAACTCTATGTCCAACGGCAATATCTGACCACCGGTTTGACTTGGTCTACGAATACGATTCACCATTCCGACCAAGAGTTCAGCCGCAATATACTCGATATAGACGGCGAGAGTTTCTCTCCTTGGGTAGCGGACGGTAAGACGCACGAGTTGAGTTGGGCGGTGAACTACGAGCAACCGGTGTTGTCTTGGCTTTCCGTACATGTGAAATCGCTCAATTCGGTGGTGTTCTTCCGTCCTGAGAAGACCCATTTCCACAACGATATCTATTTTCAGTCTCCGATAGCGACCGTGGACACAGCGCTCTACCGTTACGAATGGACGAGCCGTGCGTTCACCGGCGGACTGTTGGAGAACACCTTCGGCCTCAATGCCGATTATACGATCTGCCGTCAGTTGGATCTGCATGCCCATCTGGATTTCACGCTGGACGGAATATTGTTAGGCGGCGGTAAAAGCAAGGTATCGCCTAACTGGCAGGCAGGTATCAGTTTTGACCTGCATCCCTGCAAGTGGTTTGAGATGGGATTGAGTATTGCCCATGAGCGGCTACCGTACAACATGGATTATCTGCGTTATTTCTCGGATGATTACATGAATGCCGATATCTATTTAGCGAACAGCAATACGCTCTTTGCTACCACCGGCGGCAAGTATCACCATTACAAGAAGAACCTGCAGCAGACCTCGTATCTCGAACTGCATCTTCCGATTCGTTTTGTCTTCCGCGACAAGCAAGGAGGCAAGCATGAGATCGTCCTGCAAAACGCGTACCGTAAGTTCTTCAATGTGTGGCATACCTATTACGAAGGCGGAGAAGCGGCAAATGGTTATTGGCAGGACTTCCACGGTTATCCGGTCTATATGACAAACCTCGGCGAGAAGCAGTACGAGGTGGGTACGACACCCGGTTTTGGCGGAAATATTCTCATGAACAGCCCGTATTATTTCTCGCAGTTGTCGCGTTATACCTATACGGGTAAGAAAGTGACGGTCGGACTCAGTTGGCAGTCGATGCAGGCAGCAGGATATACAGGCCTGGGTAACGGCGCCAACAGCAACACGATGGGTGTGCTCTCTGAGACAACTGCGAATCCGAATACCCTTCGTGCGGTCTGCAATCCCGAAGGACCTCACCAAGGTGTGGGACGAATGGATCTGGACAAAGGCTTCGTGGCACGCCTCTATTTGGGTTATAACATCTGCAAATGGGTGCAAGCCGGTCTGACGCTCAAGTGGACTGACGGTAAGCCGGTCAACTCCTATCGTTATTACTATGACGCGGCATCCAAACAGATGGCGTTGGTTCCTTGGACTTCGCGAGGCACGAATCCCACAGACGGGCATTTCGGTCGTCGGCACGGTGCGATCTATAATGTGGATCTGCATGTGCAGGGTAACTGGACCGTGAAAGGCGTGCCGATGCACCTCAATGTGGAGTGCTTTAACCTCTGGGATTTCTGTCATGACTTGGCAGAGCTCTCCTTCGATCAGAATACCCCTCAAGCCGTTCGGTCGTCAATTATCATGACCGTGCCGACAGGATTGTTAATCACTTATGGCGTAGATTTATAATGAAGGCTTTTATCAAATATTATCTCTTTTGGATCGTTTTCTTCTTAGTCCAGAAACCGCTCTTTATGTTGTTTAACCTGCCTCTGATGACGGGTGTGACTTGGCAGGAGTGGTTGCTGGTTCCGGTACATTCTTTTCCGCTCGATCTGAGTGTGGCATCCTATGTGACGGCGGTTTTCGGACTGCTGACTGCGATCTATCCCTTATGGCCTTCGCGTGTCTTGGGACGCATAGCCGATGTTTTTACGGCGCTTATCCTGTTCATCGGATTAGTCGTTTTTATCAGTGACTGCGGCGTGTTCCCGTCTTGGGGTTTTCACTTGGATAAGTCGGTGCTCTTCTATCTCAGTTCGCCCAAAGAGGTCTTGGCTTGTGCCGAATGGTGGGTCTGGTTGCTCGGTTTGGTGGCTTTGGTCATCAGTTGGACGGTCTGCTGGATCGCTTACCGCCGTTGGATGAGAAATTGGGAAGAGGCTCCGGTGCCTCAGAAATGGTCACAGAGAGGCGCTTATGCCTTCGGTATGTTGCTCCTGACGGGTTTACTGTTCCTGCCTATTCGTGGCAGTGTAACGACCTCAACGATGAATACCGGAAGGGTCTATTTCTCGGATAAACAAATCCTCAACCTCTCTGCTATCAATCCGGTGTTTAACATCGTGGAGTCGCTTAGCGAGAATACCTTCGATGCCCGCCGATACACGTATATGTCTGCCGAGGAAGCACAGCGTTTGGTAGCGGATCTGTTGCCTCAAACACCCTCTGCTCCTTCGCAGCAACTATTGAAGACCAAGCGTCCGAATATCATTCTCTTTATCTTGGAGAGTTTCTCGCTCAATGCTTGGGAGGCAATGCCTCGGTTGAGAGGTTTGGCGGAAGAAGGGGTGTTCTTCTCCCGTATTGCCGCTTCCAGTTTTCGTACCGACCGAGGGGTCGTAGCCGTCATGAGCGGTTTCCCCGGACAGCCCACTTCCTCGTTGATGGTACAACCTGCCAAATCGCAACACTTACCGCAGTTAGGCAAAGACCTCTCGGCAGCGGGCTATCGGTTGAAGTTCTGGTATGGTGGAGACGAAGATTTCACAAATATGCGTTCGTACCTCATTAGTGGTGGTTTCCTCGATCGCGTGAACGATCACTCGTTCCCCGTCAAGGAGCGTTTGTCCAAATGGGGGGTACATGATCATCTCCTCTTTGACCGTGCCTGCAAGGAGATAACTTCCCGCACGGACACCACGCCGACCTTGGATGTTATCCTGAGTCTCAGTAGTCACGAACCCTTCGAAGTGCCGGCTATTCGTCGGTACGAAGATATATACCTCAATTCGATTGCTTATACAGACAGTTGTATCGGAGCTTTCACGGACTCAATACGGACTCAAGACGCATGGAATCGTACCCTGTTGGTCTTTGTGGCGGATCATGGTTACCCTTATCCGGCAGGAGTGCAGAATCACGAACCGAGGCGGTATGCTATTCCGATCGTTTGGGCAGGAGGAGCTATCCGGACGCCTTCTGAGATCCACACGCTTGGTTCGCAGATTGACCTTGTGCCGACGCTTCTCGCGCAGATGGGGCTTGATCACTCGTCTTATCTCTTTGGCAAGGATATACTCGATACTACCCGTACACCTTTTGCTTTCTATAGTTTCAGCGACGGTTTTGCCTTGCTCACCGAGCAGGATACGGTGGTGATAGATGCAAAGGCGAACCGGCCTGTCATCGGGCAAGAAGGCGAGACAGAGCAGCGTGCGCGAGCTTTTGTACAACGAATCATGGAGGAGATTGAACAATTATGAGAAGGAATATACTCACATCTTTTCTGCGTGCAGCAGGCTACGTCATAGCAATTCATCTGCTTTGCCTGCTGGCATTGACACTGTGCCGGATCGTACTGTTTGTAGCGAACATGCCCGAGGAGGGCGTCAACTGGTCGTTGCTGCCAACAGCGCTGCTCATCGGCGTTAAGTTTGATAATCTCATTGCGTGTTATGTCTCCGCCTTGCCTGCGGTGGTGGTACCGGTATTTGCCCTTTGTACGATGCATCGTCCCGACTACAGCCGTTGGATGAAAAACCTGACCTGCGGCGTAGTGTGGTACTACAGTGTGCTCTATACATTGCTGCTCATGGTTCATGTGGCAAACGCACGGTATTTTCATTTCTTTGAAAACCATCTGAATATAGGTGTTACAGCGTGGTTCGGTTTTGTAGGTGACACCGCGGGCTTGATCTTCGGCGATGCTACGAACTGGTGGTTCGTGCTGATAGCCCTTGTGCTGAGTGTGCTGTATATATGGGCTTTGGTGGCACTCAACAAGTGTTTTGCACCCTCTTGGCAGACCGCAGACCCTTCGTCTTGGAAGCAATACCTCCTGTCGGGTGTGCTGACCCTGCTGTTATGGGGAGCCGCGTTCTGCGGTATGCGCGGTAGTTTTCAGCGCTATCCGCTACGCGTCAGTTTCGCCTATTTCAGCAACGATCCGTTCTATAACAAATTAGGCGTCAATCCCGTTTTCAATATTATCAAGAGTGCCGAGTACGGCAAGGTGCAAATCCCCAAGGAGATAGCGGCTATCGACGAGCAGGAAGCCGTCGCTTACGTGCAGCACGAGCTGTCCATCGTACCTTCCGACACCCTTCGGCCTATCGTGCGTCACGGCTCGGTGCAACGCTGCATAGAGGGTACGCCTAATGTGGTATTGATCTTCATGGAGTCTATGACATCCGAGAACTTGGAGCGCAAAGAGAACGGGCAATATCTCACTCCCTATCTGCGCAGTTTGCGGGATAAGTCGCTCTATTGGGCGAACTGCTATTCTACCGGTATTCATACCAACAACGGCATCGTGGGTGTCCATTACGGTTTTGTGCCTAATTTTGCCAAACCGATCATGGACGTCAACGCAGATCTGTACACGGGGCTGCCATATTATCTGTACAAGAGCGGCTATCAGACCATGTGTTTCATTACCGGCAATCCGCAGTACGACAACATGAACTCTTTCTGGCGCGATAATCATATATCGGATATCTATTCGCTCTATGACTACGATGCTTCGGCGGTGGTGAATAACTTCGGGGTGTCGGATAGTTATATGTTCGATTTCGGTCTTCGCAAACTGGAGGAACGTGCCGCGGAAGGCAAGCCTTTCTTCGCCTCGTTCCTCACGGTCAGCAATCATGGTCCGTTCATCGTACCGGAACCCTATCGCAACAGAGCGGCGAACCCGCAGGAACAGATCATCGCTTATGCTGACGATGCCTTGCGGCAGTTCATCGAATCGGCGCAGCAGACTCAGTGGGGGCAGAACACTCTCTTCGTCTTAGTGGCGGATCATGGCACGAACCTGCCTTGCCCCTATGAGATGGTCTTGTCTTATAATCGTATTCCGGTCTTTATGTTCGGTGCAGGACTTGCACCTCAGACCATCGACCGTCCTGCTTCTCAGATAGATATATGGCCAACAGTACTCAGTATATTAGGTATCGATTATGACAATAATAGTTTGGGTATAGACCTCCTCAACGAGTCCCGCCGGTATGCGTTCTTCGTGAGCGATGACCATCTGGGCGTCTCGGACGGAGAGTATTTCTGGTGTTACGGTCTGCACACTCAGCGTGAGTGTCTCTACCGCATCGGTAGCGGAGACGATCTGCGTGCCCTCGAACCCGAACGGGCTGCCGACATGCGCGCTTTCGGTATGAACATGCAGCGCGTTAACCTCATGGCAATTGATAAGAAATGGACAGAACCTTGCGAATAGCTTTAGATGCCAAACGGGCGTACCATAACCATCGTGGTTTGGGTAACTACAGCCGGGATATGATTCGGCTGCTGACTACCTTTGCACCGGAACATGAGTACCTGCTCTTTGCCAAACCCACCGACCGCTACTCTTTCCCGCACACCCGAACGGTAGCTCCGAAAGGGCTCTGGGCGTTGCTGCCTTCTCTTTGGCGTAGTTACGGTTGTCTAAAGGACTTGAACGGTGTGGATATCTACTGGGGTCTCTCGGGCGAACTGCCTTTCGGTATTCATCGCAAACCGCTTAAGAAAGTGGTTACTATCCACGATGCTATCTTCCTGCGTTACCCGGAGCTGTACAGTGCTTCTTACCGACGCCTGTTAACCCGCAAAGTGCAGTACGCTTGTGATCATGCCGATCTGATCATTGCTATCTCCGAGCAGACCAAACGAGACATCATCGATTTCTTCCATGCCGACGAGCGCAAGATACAGGTGGTCTATCAGGGCTGTAACAACCGTTTCCGCGAACCTGTCACATCCGACCAAACGGCACAAGTGAAAGCGCAGTATAACCTGCTTCATCGCTATATTCTGACCGTCGGAGCAATTGAGCCGCGTAAGAACCTCTCCCGCCTCATCGAGGCAATGAGCCTTGCGCATATTGACCTGCCGCTGGTGGCTATCGGCGGTCAGAGTGCCTATGCACTCCAAATGGCGCAATGGGCGCAGGAGAAAGGGGTCAACCTGCAAATGATTCATAACCTGCCCTTCGATGCCCTGCCTGCGGTGTACAAGGCAGCGGAGGTGTTCTGCTATCCTTCTATCTTCGAGGGTTTCGGTATCCCGATCTTGGAAGCCATGTGTATCGGCACACCCGTACTCACCTCAACCGGCAGTTGTTTTGCCGAGACAGGCGGAGAAGCAGCGCTCTATGCCGATCCCTATCAGCCCGCGGAGATAGGCGAGCAGTTAAAGCGCATCCTTTCCGACACGGCGTTGCAGGAAACGATGCGATCCAAGGGCTTCGCGCAAGCTCAGAAATTCACCGATGAACAGGTGGCGAAAAACCTGATAAATGTATTGATATAACTTACAAATGCATAAAAAGATGATGAAAAGTATCTTCAATGGGATTCAGTGGCGAGAATTGGTAGCGTGGTTGCCGGTACTCGGTCTGCTCATGGTACTTAGTGCCTTGCCCTTCGGCTGGTCAGATTACCAACGTATCGGTATATACGTCTTGGGAATCGGATATGTGGCGGATTATAGTTGTAACCAACGCTGGAAACAGTTCTCTTGGTCCCGCGGCAAATGGATCTATGTGGTCATGTTGATGATAGTGGCTATGTTCTTCATCCGAGAGTGGTTTGATCCGACCCCGCTAACCGACTATGCCTACTCGCAGTTCCACCTCCATGATTGGTTCCTCTATATCGGCATCGTAGGACTGCTGGGCTTCTCCGATAAGTTGCAGCTACGTCATGTGACCTATGTTATGCTCGCTACCTCGGTGGTAATGA
Source organism: Paludibacteraceae bacterium (assembly GCA_017542915.1). Next base: position 47,435 of record JAFXWI010000084.1, on the reverse strand, counting down.
TGCTGGTGGCATTGGGCTATTATTTCTTCACGGACGAGTGGTCTACGATGTCTGCCTTTTATCGTTTTAACAAGCTCCGGGCACTGCATGTGAACTCGCATATGGTGGTAAACCTCTATATCAATACCGCTATCATCCTCTGTTTTAGTATCCTTCGTAGCGAATCTCGTTGGCGCAGAGGTGTACTCATTGCGGTAATGTTGTTCCTTTGGGGCATGATCATGATCTCAGACGGGCGTATAGGTCAGGCTACTTCGCTGCTTATTATGCTGGGATGCACTATACATGCCTTGCCGCGTAAACACTGGTATATCGGCTTCATCGTAAGCGCACTCATTGCTGTATCCGCCGCTTGGTTTATCTCCCATAACCCGCGTGCTTCCCTCGAAAAGGCTACTAACGACCCTCGTTTTGCTGTCTATGACTATTCATGGCGAATGATAGAGCAAAAACCGATCGAGGGCTACGGCTTGTCCACACTCAGTGTCCAGTTTGTGGAGGGTGCTTATCAGGACTCTGTGATGTACAACGGCTTTGTGGTACGTATCATGGAGATGGATGTTTTTGCACAGCTTGGTAAAACGATGAGGACTCACCATGCGCATAATGCCTTCCTGCATTATTGGTTAGCTTTTGGCATCGCCGGACCGCTTTTGTTATTGGCGCTCTTCGGTACCGCTGCCTCCTTGCCTGTTGACAAACACTATCGGTTCTATCTCTGGCTCTTCCTGCTGGCGGTTTTCATACAATGTATAATCGAACCGGTCGGGCAACATATCAAACCTCAGTTTATTTCTATCTTGCTTCTGATTTGGCAGTGTGCTGCGCTGCCGGATAAGAGCCTTAAATCCGAATGACTATGCGAATCCTAATTGACCTTTCTATTCTCAAGAATGTCCACTGCGGCTTAGGGCAGGTGGCGCTTAACTACGGTTATTTCTTTCGGGATCATTATACACCCCTTCCTAACGAACAGATTTATCTGTTGGTTCCCAAATCGTTTATAGGGGCGTTTGGAAACAAAGTGAACTATATCCCTTCCCGTAAGATTTACCGCCTGTTCCCATGGCTCATTGGAATGCGCTTCGACGTCTGGCACGCTATTCACCAGCTTTCTCGCTATCAACCGTTCGCACGCCATTATGTGCTGACGATACATGATTTCAATTTTATGTATGAGAAGACCGGACCGAAGACGCAGAAATACCTCCGCATGGTACAAAGCAAGGTCGATAGGGCTGAGCGTATATTGGCGATTTCGCAGTTCGCAAAAGCAGAAACGGAGCGTTTTATGCACTTGGGAGATCGAAAAGTAGAGGTCATCTATAATGGCATCGAGCGCATTGACCTCAAGCCCGAAGAAGCCCTGTCTCAAGTGCAGCAGCCTTACCTTTTCTCTATCGGGGAAATCAAGGAAAAGAAGAATTTCCATGTGCTCTTGGATATGATGAGCCGCCTTCCGGACCTGCAACTCTATATCGCCGGTAAGAATGATACTCCTTATGCCGACCGTATTCGTTCGGAGATTGCTTCACGCGGATTAAAGAACGTCCATTTGTTAGGGTTGGTGAGCGAAGCGCAGAAGACTTGGCTCTACCGTCATTGCCGGACTTTTGTCTTCCCTTCGCTCTTTGAGGGCTTCGGACTGCCGGTGGTGGAGGCGATGCTCTTTGGCAAACCTGTGGTCTGCAGCAATGAGACCAGCCTCACCGAGATAGGCGGCGACCATGTTACCTTCTTCCCAAAAGGTTACCCTGCCGACGAATCAGCACAACTCATCGCTGCTTCGGCATTGACTCCCGAGCAGGCAGAGAGGAACCAAGAATATGCACGCTCTTTTACATGGGAACGGCATATGAACTCGTACCTCGCTATTTATCGTGAGTTAGGCGCTTGAGCGCTTCTGAATAAGGGCGGTACTTTGCCCCTGTTAGTTGCTCTTTTAAGGCATGGAAAGCCGCGTTGCAGAAAATACGTACGCGGCGTTGAGGCATAAATCGCCACGAGATAAGTACACGGTTGCGGATAAAAACCGCTTTTACCTCTTCTTTGGTATAATGACTTCCGATGGTTGCCGAGTGTTGGTGGATCGCTCTCGTGGCAGAGGTGTACCAACTAATCCAACCTTTCTCAGCCGCGCGAAGACTCAGATCCATATCCTCGTAGTAGAAAGGTGCGTATCGGCAGTCATAGCCGCCTAAAGACAGGAGTTTCTCGCGATCCATAAGCGCCAAACCACCGCATAAATACATGGTCTCGCCTTCCGCATCATTGCTCAGCTCATCGCTATAACCGATCTTACTGCTGCGTATCAGCGGCTTTTTCAATCCCTCTTGTATATGACCGTCATGAGGATCGCAGATAGCGCAACTGACACCTAAGAATCCGTCCTTCAAATGTGCTATCAGCACGCCGATCGTGTCTTCCATCAGCTCCATGTCCGTATTAAGCATCAGCACCGTCTCCATCTTGGCGCGGAAGATACCACGGTTAGCCGTGGGGGCAAAGCCTATGTTCTTAGGACTCTCCACCACAATGACTTCCGGATAATTCTTTTGAAGAAATGCCACAGAGTCGTCCGAAGAAGCATCATCGGATACGATGATCTCACTCGCACTCACCGATGGATGACGCAGCGCTTTCTGTACGGACGGCAAAAAACGCTCCAACAACGCCCGTCCGTTGTAATTAGGGATGACTACACTGACACTTTTCATTTCCTGAATCTCCAAAAATGTTTCCAGTATTTGATCGTCAGACGCGTGCATTCGGTTTCGTCAAAACCCCGCGCCTTCGCGTATTCCTTCGCTAATAAACGGAAGAAATCTTCCTTTCCCCACAACCGGCAGAAATTACGACAAGCCCTCTCTAATCCTACCGGCTTGTCAAACACCATTCGGTTGATATCCACGATCTCAAAATGTACTTGCCCCTTCTCATCTACGTCAAACAGGATGTTCCCGGGTGAATAATCACGATGAAGAATCCCCTCTTCGTGCATATGTGCCGTAAACTGCGCAAAAGCTTGCACAATCGGCTCGTACCCCTCTAACGGATGATGCCGGAACTCGTACATATTCCTCTTCAACCGGCTTTTCAAACTGATCAGGTACGACTCCCGCAAACGACCGCCCTCTTCTTCTAAGATATACGCTACCGGCTCAGGGGTCGCGATACCTGCCTCGCAGAGCCGAACGGCGTTCTCATATGCCCGTACTGCCTTAGGTGTGCGCCAAAACTTATAAATCCATCCGTTCAGACCTCTCGGCGCATGGAATCGTTTGACGCACAGCTCTTTGCCGTCAGGAGCCGTGATAAGTCGGATCTGATTGCGGGCATCGTAAATCACTTCGCCTTGCTCGGCGAAGATACGAGGTACGGATTCAACCCACACCCTCAACGATTCATATGCGGGATTAAGCACGGTCATCATAAGCTTTCAAAATCGTTTCTGCTACCTCTTCCGGCGCTATATCCATACATCGGTAGTCGCCGAACTTGCAGGGTTTATTACCGTAGATAGAGCAGGGACGGCATTCCAAATCCCTTTGGATACAATCACTCTCCTTCTGTCCGTAGCCCAAGAACCCCGCAAAAGGATGCGTAGCACCCCAGATCGAAATCACCCGTGTTCCCACGAGCGAAGCGAGATGCATGTTACCCGAATCCATCGTCACCATCAGTTTCAACCCGCGGATCCGTTCTAACTCCTGAGCCATTCGGTACTTACCGGCTACTGACTCCACACCCTTATAACGCCCTGCCCACGAGCCTAATAGCTCCATCTCGTTCTTGCCGCCTCCGAAAAGGGTAACCGGCACACCTCTCTCACTCAGCATCGCTACCACACGCTCCATTCTCTCAATCGGATAAATCTTCCCTCGGTGCGCTGCGAAAGGAGCAATACCGACCCCCGTTTTGGGCAATTTTTCCTCGAGATAAACGGGTCGTTCTCGGTCCAACATCGGTCCAATATCGGTCCATTCTCGGTCCGATATCGGAAGATGAAGGGTTTTGAACACCTCCGCGTAGCGTTCGGTGGTGTGTTTGAGAGGGCTATGAATCTTACCGCTCGTCAACTTGCGTTTGTCGCTGCGGCCTTTGTCAATCGAAGCCACGCGAGCTCCTTTCAGCAGCATTGCCGAACGGATATAGAACGATCTCAGCACGCTGTGCATGTCGGCTACGGCATCGAACTTGCCTAAGCCCTTCACGATCTCGTGCAACGATTGTTTCTTGAGGTCCACACCGTGGAAGGTCACGTTCTCCGGCATACCGCCAAACAAGTCAGCAAACCTCTGCTGACTCAGCATCGTAAATGCGACATCGGGATACTGCTCCGCTGCCTTACGAACAATCGGGGCAAGCATCGCTACATCCCCCAATGCCGAAAACCGTATAACCAAAACCCTCTTCATGACTAACGACCAACGACAGCCCTTGCATGGACTAACGACCAACTCTCAACTTTTCTTCCCGTACAGCACCGGATTGAGGTTCGGGTCATTGTACATCTTCATCTGACGATATACCTTCATGATACGAACTCCCGCCTCGTAGTCTGCCAAAAGCTGACTGATTGAAGTCGTCATATCCGCCAACTGCTCTTTGAGAACCGCCATCTTCGCTACGCATTTCTCGTGCTGCTCGGCGCTCACGTCCGCACGGTCCACCTGTTCCTGCATATGCCATAATTTGACATGCAAGATACTCAGACGGTCAATAGCCCAGGCCGGACTCTCTGTGTTGATACGAGCATCGGCTTGCGGCTTCACGTTATGGAACTGCTCCCAGAAATAGCTGTCAATACGCTCTACCAAGTCCGTACGATCCTGATTGCTGTGATCGATACGACGCTTGAGAGCTAATGCCTCCAATGGATCGATATTCGGATCCCGAATGATGTCCTCCAAGTGCCACTGAACGGTGTCGATCCAGTTCTTCAGGTACAAATCGTGCTCTATCGTTCCCGCCTTATACGGGTTGTTGATCGGAGCATCTACATCGTCGGTACGATGATAATCTTTCACAGCCTGCGCAAAAATGCGGTTGCTTTCTTCTACAAAATTCATATAGTTACCAATTTTTAATTATTCCTTGTTTGCGAACGGTAATCATTCCTCCGAACTGATTGCCGTATTGTGTTCCGAAATCGCCGGCCAAGGCGATGCCGAATTCCAAACCCCATGCCTGAGGTACTATCTTTGTTACTTCTAACAACGCTGCAGTGTTATGGCTGCGGACGGGATGACGGTACGTCCCGTAGTTGTCCGCATAAGTGACCATCGCGCGGTAACGGAAACCGTAAATATCTCCTTTCACACCACCGTGGTATGCCCACACGCGGCTGTTGTCAGGCCTCATCAACGCATTGCCGATTGTGCGACCGAAATACGTCCAGCCCTGCCTGTAAATGCTATTCCAATAGTAGCTGTCATATCCTCCAAAGACCATGCCGTCCCGATCATGCCATGGACCGCTCTGATCCGTCGTTTGCAGTACCTCGAACGTCACACCGCTGATAAACGGCCACTTGTTCTGCGCTGCGCTGACACCCCAAAGACCGTCTTTCTTGTTCTGACTTGTTCCAATGAACCGTACCGGACCGTCTTCATTGATATTCTGCCAATATGCATCTACATGCCAGCTTTCGCCTTTGACGGTGAGGCATAGTGTTTGGCTAAACAGATGATTGCCTTGCGCGTTCTGCATCTCATTACGCGTGTTGCCTCCGCCTTGACCCAACGCTACGCGCCAAAAGGTACTCAGGTCATTCCCTAAATTGCCATAAGCGTCCGAATAACCGCCCCATTGTGCCGCGTGGTGGAACTCATAACTGATGTTCACCGGCAGCTTACCTCCCACACGACCGCCTATGTACTTATGATGCAGCTTCGTCTTGCGTACATATCCGTTCTTGTCGCCTAACCAGCCCTGACTCAAACCGCCTTTGATCTCCAAATAACCGAACAAACCAGGAAAAGCCGTCCAGCGGTCTATACCGATGCTGATCTGCGGAATAGGATGAGCGTTGTTCGAGAACAGCAGTCCGCCGCTACTCAGTTCCGGATCACCGGGACCGAACGTCTTCGGCTGAATACCCACACTTATATCTATAATGTACAGGCGCACGTGCGCGTATAGCGCGCTAAAGAACCCCGTACCTTCTATCTGTTTCGGATCACCGGACTGCCCTCCTGCTACCCGTCCGCTCAGTACCACCGCTCCGTCATAATCGAACCATCGGTTCGGACGAGTAGCGGGTTTGATGATGCCGACCCGCATGTTCCCGCTGTGGGGCAACGAGGAGATCTCGCCGTTTCTATTCGCCTGTAGCCAAGTAGGAGCATTCTTGCCGCTCGAACTTAGCGCACGTATCTCGCCTATATAAAGCAAGGTATCGCGGCATGTGTCCGGCTCTGCCATCGGTAACGGCCACCAGTTCCATGCTTCTGCGCTCAGCGTAAACGCAAGCAGTAATCCTATCCAAACAATCTTATTCTTCAATGCAGTATAGTTTATTGATGGTCTTTCCTTCTTCGTCTTCGCCTAAACCGAAATACACCTTATTGCCAATCGCAAAAGCAATCTGGTTCTCTGCTTTGCCGCAAGGCATCGCTCCGCCGCGTGACCATTCGTCATCGCTCGGATCGTATCGCCATATATCGCCAAAAACCTCGCCTCCGGTCATCTCTCCTGCGAAATAACGACCTCCGAAAACGTACATATACGCATCGTTGGCGCAACCGGCGCTGCACGTCCTGCCTTTGCTCGGCAGACTCTTACATTTCGTCCAATTATCTTTTTCTAAATCAACCTGCCACCATTGACTGAGATTTGTACTATTATACCCTAAACCGTAATAGTACCTGTCTTGCACTTGTGCACCGACGCCCTTGAAAGCCGAAAGCGCCCGATAGTGGCTGTCTTCCTCCCGTTGCCATGTGTTCGTAGCTACCTCGTACCAAGTCATATGCCGTGTGAAGCAATCGGCTGCACCGTAGATGGCATAGATCCGCCCGTCTGTTACATAAGGAATAGGACAAATCGTCGTGTTATCGGGGTACGGAGCCAACGAATCCCATTGATGACTCGTCTCGTTCCATCGCCACCAATCGCGTAGATGCGTCTCTTCTTCATAAGCATCGCCTTTCGCAAACCCCAAACCGGCATACAAACAACCCTTGTAAGCAATGATAATCGCATTCACACGTCCCTTACCCGGCACACTTCCCATGGCTGTCCAACTGTCCGTCGTCGGGTCGTATTCCCACAAATCATTCAAATACGTACCTTTCTCATCCCTTCCTCCAAACACGTACCCTTTGCCGTTCATGCTACAGGCGCAAGCGGACGCTCTACCGCCCACAGGCAACGCTGCGCACTCTCTTGCACGCACCTCCACCTCCGGCACGTGGTGACACCCGGTCAGCGCCATCAGTGCCACCACGAATACTATGAACCTTTCAACTCTCAACTCTCAACTTTCAACTATCAACTTCCGTCGGCCTCGATTTGCGTTTCAACTCAAAGTCGCGTCCTAAGTAGTTCTGTCGTACAATCGGGTTCGCCGCTAACTCCTCCGGTGTGCCGTGGAATAGGATCTTGCCCTCAAACAGCAGGTACGCGCGGTCGGTGATCATCAGCGTCTCATCCACATTGTGGTCGGTGATCAAGATGCCGATATTCCTGTCCTTCAACTTCCAAACGACATCTTGGATCTCTTGCACCGCAATCGGATCCACGCCGGCGAACGGCTCGTCCAGCATCACAAACTTCGGCTCGATAGCCAAACAACGGGCAATCTCCGTACGACGACGCTCACCACCGCTCAAACGGTCACCTAAGTTCTTACGCACGTGCGCTAAGTTGAACTCCTTGATCAGTTGCTCTAATTTCTCTGCCTGATATTCCTTGCTGAAATTAGTCAACTCCAATACCGAACGGATGTTGTCCTCCACGGTCATCTTGCGGAACACGCTCGCTTCCTGCGGCAAGTAACCGATACCCAACTTCGCACGTTTGTACATCGGGTAGTTGGTAATGTCCTTGTCGTTCAGGAATATCTTACCGTTGTTGGCGGTCACCAAACCCGTCGTCATATAGAACGTCGTCGTCTTTCCGGCACCGTTAGGACCGAGCAAACCGACGATCTCGCCTTGCTCCAACTGGATTGATACGTCATTAACAACGGTTCTCTTTCCGTATTTCTTAATCAGATGTTCTGTTCTCAGTTTATCCATATATTGCTTCGTTATAACGTTATTACGTAATTACGTCATTACGATATTTCCACTTCCACCGGACAGTGATCACTATGTACCGCGTCCGTTAGTATCTTCGATCCCTTCAATCGGGACTTTAAACTCTCGCTTACCCAATGATAATCAATTCTCCAGCCTACATTACGTGCGCGAGCACCGGCTCTCCAGCTCCACCAGCTATACCGCTCTGCACTCTGGTCGAACACGCGGAACGAATCCACCATGCCGCTCGCTTCCCATCGATCCATCCATTCCCGCTCTTCCGGCAGGAAACCCGATACACCGATCTGACGCTCCGGATGATTGATGTCGATAGGTTTATGACAGATGTTATAATCTCCGCAGACGATGACGTTCGGCCGCTCTTTGCGCAGCTCCTTCACCCACGGCAGCAGATCCTCCAAGAATGCCATCTTGAATTCCTGCCTCTCGCCGCCGGTCGTGCCGCTCGGGATATAAGCATCCACCACGGTAATGTCTCCGAAATCGGCACGCAACACGCGCCCCTCTCGGTCGTACTCGGGGATTCCCATACCTACTACCACCTTCTCCGGCTCTTGTTTCGAAAAGATACATACACCCGAGTAGCCTTTCTTCTCCGCCGAATGGATATAACTATGGTAACCCAACTCCTGAAAAGCGATCACATCGATCTGTTCAGGCTGCGCTTTGCTCTCTTGTATGCAAAACACATCCGGATTCTCGACCCGTAACCAATCCAAGAGTCCCTTGTTTATTGCCGAACGTATTCCGTTCAAATTATAACTGATGATCTTCATATCTTTTTTTTGACTATCGACCAACAACCCTTCCCATCACATCGTACATTGCCCCTTTGTGCATAATATAGAGTTTCCCGTCTTTCAGCACTTTCTGGCAGCTGTCATCGGATGTCTGAACACTTTCTACGTCCAGCCTGATCGCGTCTCCTCCACCATTGACGTCAAAGATGATGATCTTATTGCTCATCTGGATATTCGTCACTTGGAATTTCGCTACATCGGTGAACTCCGTTGCCCCCCTCGGGTAAAGGTCGGTGTTTTTATCGTAATATCTGGAAGTGTTCTTTTTCGCCTCGATAATATCCACACCCATACTCGTGGAGGTGTTATTGACAGAATTGTAGATCCAATTGTTCTCATTCCATTGTATTTTGGTCACCATCATTCCGCTTCCTTTCAGGTATTTATCCCAGCCTGTCTGCTGACGGTTCTCGATCAGATAGAAAGTGCTCGGACTTGGTTTTAGAATATTACTGATGGAGGTGCCATTAGCGGTAATCAGACAAGCCGCTTTGGTGTCCTGCAAAGCCGGTAACTCAATCCGGCATGCCTTATGAATAAGGGTCGGTTCAATCCAACCCATAAACCAACGCTCGTAAGCCGAGTAGTTAGGCGGGGTGTTGCCTCCGTTGTTGTACGGACCGGAGTCCATAATGTCCCAGCTACCCAAAGTACGGTGTGTCGAATTATCCGTCGCATAGAAATCCGGCAAACCCATTACGTGGCTGAACTCATGGCAGAAAGTGCCGATGCCGCATCGTTTTTCGGTCTGACCATCAATCTCATTCAAACAGCAGTAGTGGTTCACCCATTTACCATCTAACATAAAACTCATGCCTGTATAACTCAAGTCATACTGATGCGGCCAGATGGTAGAAGACGCGCCACCATCTGCTTCACCCTTACCGGCATACAGAATAACAACCCAATCTACTTCGCCGTCTTCGTTGAAGTCATATTGGCTGAAATCAGCTCCGCATTGGTCATGTGCCAAGATACACGCTTCTTTCACCAACTCATCCGCATGTTGGTCATTATTACCCCAATAATCGTTCGATCCGTAGTACGAAGCGTTCTTGCTGACCGTCACAGGACCATACACGTCTATCTGCATATCGTATTGTCCCCAACTCTGGTCGTAAAAATACTGATGAATCGAACCCGTAGCACCGTTATAGGTGTAGGCTTCACCCATTGCCCAATCGGTCATATCTTCATTGGTCTGCTGGAATGCCTCATCTTTATAACTCACCAAGATAACCGCTCCGCGTGGAGCCAAGAGACGATCCGAACCTGTCTGCGCTTTCGCTCTGCGCCTGTTCTCTTTCACCTTCATCCTTTCGCCTCTGACCTGTAGCCTTTCGCCTTTCACTTCTTCGCTCATCGGCATCAAGGTCGTCTCGTCCAACCAATTACCTTCCTCATCGGTCAAGTAATGGAAATACTCATCACCATTTAGGAACACGATCTTCTCTGTTCCGTCTACCGCTGTCCGGAGCGTACCTTCACGGCGTGCCGGAACCGCCGTCGCACTCACTGCGACTGCGCATACAAATACTATACTGATAATTTTCTTCATCATCTTAATTATGTTTTTGCCTTTCGTCTAACGACTAACGACTAACGACCATCGACTAACGACTAACCTTCACTCCTTTCTTCTCCAACCATTTCTTCTCGCATTTGCTTCGTTTCTCGACATTATGCGCTTTTCTGCAACTGGTTACAACTTCCCCTTTGCGGTTCTTCTTGGCATATTTGTACCATCCGCGTTTACTCTCTTTGATCTGCCATCCGTCCTCGGTCATCATCCAGTGCTTATGCTCGTCTCCGCGCAGGTACGTACGCAAGGTATCTCCGTTTGGTTGTACGCGCTCAATCAATCCCTTGTAAGCCGGTACTTTCGCCGGCCCCTGAGCCCATACTCCAATACTCATCAAACCCATTAGGGCTACTACTAAAATCTTCTTCATATTAAATTCTTAATTCTTAATTTTTAATTTTTAATTTTTCTTTATTTTCTTAAACAACTCACTCGCGAACACAAAATCGTTCAGCGCCTCATTATCGCTCGTCATTATATCATGCCGACTACCTTGCCATTCTTTCTGTCCGCCCTTGAGGAAGATGATGTTATCGCCGATCTCCATGATCGAGTTCATGTCGTGGCTGTTCACGATCGTGCAGATGTTATACTCCCTTGTAATGTCCTGTATCAGTGTGTCAATGACAATACTGGTCTTCGGATCCAAACCCGAGTTCGGTTCGTCGCAGAACAAGTACTTCGGCTCCAACACGATCGCACGAGCGATAGCTACACGTTTCTGCTGACCGCCGGAGATCTCGCTCGGCATCAGGTTCCACACGCGCTCGGGCATCTCCACGCGCCTAAGACAAAACTCCGCACGTGCTTTCATCTCCGCCCTGCTCTTGGTACTGAACATCTCCATCGGAAACAGCACGTTCTCCATCACCGTCATCGAGTCAAACAGTGCCGATCCTTGAAACAGCATTCCTACCTGACGATGCAGCATTCGGATGTCTTTACCTCTCATCACGGCAATATCCGTGCCATCATATAAGATCTGTCCGCTGTCGATGGTATGAAGACCAATCAGGCTCTTCATCAGTACGGTCTTACCCGAACCCGACTGACCGATGATCATATTCACCTCTCCGTCCCGCAACTCGGTACTCACATGGTTCAACACCACGTTCCCGTCAAAACTCTTTACTATGTCTTTTACTTCTATCATTTTCTTCTTCTATCGACCAATCTTGGGCGATTATAGTAATAGTTTACTCAATATTAAATCTAAAAACAGAATCATGATGTTAGAGTTGACTACGGCATTAGTAGAGGCTCTACCTACGTCCAGTGCTCCTCCGTGCGCGTAGTAACCATAATAACTCGCCATACTCGTGATCACAAATGCAAACACCAACGCCTTGATAATAGCGTACCAAACGAAATACGGGTTAAACGAATACTGCACGCCCAACAGGTAATCATGGATAGTAATGATGTCCGTAAAGTAACCGACACCCCATCCGCCTAACAAACCTGCCGCTGTCGAGATAATAAACAGAAACGGCATCATGCTCATGAACGCGATGATCTTCGGTAAAATCAGATAATTGGCACTGTTCACACCCATGATCTCCATCGCATCAATCTGCTCCGTGATACGCATTGTGCCTATCTCCGAAGCGATGTTACTACCTACTTTACCGGCCAAGATAAGACACAAGATCGTGCTGGAGAACTCCAACAGCAATGTGTCACGGGTCAGCAAACCCACGGTATATGTCGGCAACAACGGGTTCTCGGTGTTCGTCTTTGCCTGAATGGTCAGAATAGCACCGATAAACACAGAAATAATCAGCACAATCGGCAAACTCTGCAAACCCTGCTTCTCTAACTCTCGGCTGTACTGACGCCAAAACATCCGCTGCCTGTCCGGCAAACGAAGCACCTTGCCCATCAACAGCGTGTACTCTCCTATATGTTGGATAATATTCATGTGATTTTTATAAAGTATTATAAAAAGTGTGCAAAGGTACAACAAATTTTGCACATATGCAAGCGTTCGGGCATTTTTCGTCCAATAAAATGAAATTTTTGGATTAAAATGCCCGCCTTTGCCTTTATGTTCCGCAAAATGCGAACGTACTTTCGAAGGGGTCCCCATTTATGGGGGAGGAGGTCGAAGTACTACAAAAATACCAAAACAAGAAAAAAGCGCCAAATGACGCTTTTTTCTCTCAAAATCACTTTATTACAAAGTGGTTAACGGGGGCAATACGTGATCGGATCGTATGCGGATCGAAGGCAACACGTATGTATTTGCTTATTTCACAACAGTACCTTGTGCATCGTACAGCACACCGTTCTTCTCGATGAACAGTTTGCCGTCACGGATCACTTTCACTGCTTTCACCTCAACCTCGCTATTCTCGATAGCCGTCGGGTACTCACTAACGAATTCAGCCGCAACAGTAACATCCTCTGCCGGCATGGTGAAGGTTGCAGCACCCGTATTCTCGTCATCGTGCAGCGCTACACCGTTGTAGGTCAGGCTGTAGGTCAAATAGCCTGCTTCAGGAGCGATTGCTACGGTTACTTCTTCGTCCGGGTATGCAATTGTCCAACCGCTTACCGTTCCGTGCTCAGCTTCTGCATAAGTGATCGGATACATCCAAGTCTCGATCGGCTCATCAATCTTGATCTGCTTGATAACAACGGTCTTGTCAGAGGTCGTCTGGAGCTTAACGAGCGTCTCAACCATGATCGGGAACTCCAGATCAGCGATCTTATTGTTGTCCGGCTCCAAAGTCATTGTATCCGTTCCGGCGATTGCCAAAACATTACCACCTACATAACCGAACTTAATGCGGATGGTCGTACCAGGCAGTACGTTGCAAGCGAGGTAGCCGCCTTGTTTCTTGATCTTCAGACCCAGATACGGTTCGTTACGAGCTGCACCCTTAGCGTTGTTGAGAGAATCCAGAGCGTCGATAGTCTTGTAATCGTAGAAGTTAGCAGTCAGAGCAGACTTAACATCATAGTCCTTACCGTTAATTATAACCATTCCCTCGAAATCAATCGATTGAGCATAAGCCTTTGTGAAATCAGCGTAGAAAGTAACATCTGCTGAAATGACTTCGGTAGCCATAGATTCAACCTTCTGGGTCAATTCAGCGTCTTTGTACCATCCGCCGAAGGTTGCAAGAGGCATGGTCTCATATTGTGCGTATTCTGCTGGATTTCCGTTAGCCGCAACGATTTCAGTACCCAGAACTTGCTCGCCATACATGTAGGTAACGGTGCGGCTGGCAGCTTTTGAAGTATATACATAGTATGAGTTACCATTGATCGTAGCAGAAGCACTCCATGTAGTAGTTTCTGGCTGGGAGGTTACTTCGATGACTTCGTCTTTCTCCTTGGTGGATGAATCATCATAGGTGATGACGGTGTGCTTAGTGAACTTAACGACCGGAGCGGTAACATACGCATCCGCAAGGAAAAGATACTTGTTTGATACTAGAGAGGCGAGATCAGTTGCGCTGATAGCTACGTCGTTAATAGTAACGGCCGTTAAGCTCTCTTCGGTAGAAATGATTTCTTTGTTAACGCACTCTTCGGCGAGCACATAAGAGAAACCGCTGATTTTGTAATCGAAATAGCTGCCACTGTTGTCTGCGGAAGAGAAGCGAATATAATACTTGCTATCTGCTTCCAGAATGTCATCGGCAGTAAAAGCAATAGGATCGCTGTTTCCGTTCTTCATAGCTACTTTGCGAGACTCGTCACGCTCGGTTCCGTTGTTGCCCCAGATAGTTGCGAAACGTCCGGTGTTTGAGGAAGTTCCTCTTAGGAAGAAATTACCGTGAGCTGTTGCACAAGGAACCTCTACGTCAATGTACAATACCTTGTTCAGTTTCTGAGCGTCACCAGAGAGACCTGTCATTTCATAAGTGAGAGTAGCCTCTGTGACAGTCAAATCTTCCAAAGCATACGTAGTCGTAGCTGTCGGATACGCAGCCCACATGCCAAAGCTCATAAGAGCGGCAGCGGCTAATGTGAAAATCTTTTTCATGTTTTTTGTGTTTTTAAGTTAAACGAAAAAATTGGTTTTTATTGCGTTTTGCTAAGTTCATTTTGCAAAATCGGGTACAAAGGTACAACTTTTCACGCATATACGCAAATAAATTAAGGAAAAAGTCGTTTTTTCTACAATTTGCGTCAATTTGTGCACCCGTGGCATAGTCCTTGTTACTTGTTCCTAATACAACACACAGTGTCCTAAATGGCTGCAAAATGCAACATAATGAGTTTTTTCTTTGAAAAAATTTGGACACGTCAAAAAAAAGCAGTACCTTTGCGCACTTTTTCCTCCTTTGGAAAAATAACAGATGAATATATAGAGTATTGAATCTAACAAAAAACACATGATGAAAAAAATTGTAACAATGATGCTGCTCTGCGGCTTATCACTCGCCGCTTATGCAGTTCCCGCTAAACGCGGATGGCAAACACGTACCCAAGCTGATGGCACTACGATTGAAGTGCAGCAGTTTGGCGATGAGTTCTACCACTACATGCTGAACCGTGACGGCAAGCAGGTTCGTGAGGTTAACGGTATGTTTGAAGTAGTAGGCGAGGCGCCTGCTCCTGAAGTAGCAAAAGCTCGTCATGCAGCTGCTAAGGCAAAGCGTACTCGTAAAGCTACGAATGCAGAGTTTGGTTATACTCCATATTTGCCACCAAAGGGTGTGGTGATAATGGTGAATTACAGTGACAAATCATTCAAAACTACTACTACAAAAGCCATTATTGATGAGCTTTGTAATTCTACCAATTGTACAGTAAATAGTTATAATGGGGTGAATTATGGTTCTATTGGTCAGTATTTTCGTGATCAATCGGACGGGCAGTATAATTTACAGTTGGATGTCTATGGCCCTGTCACTCTGGATAATAATTATGCTTATTATGGACAAGATTATCAGCAAGAAGGGAATGATCGTTATTCCGGAAATGTCATCATTGAGGCTTGTAGTAAAATGAATAGCGAGATTGATTTCTCACAGTACGATTGGAATAATGATGGAGAAGTTGACTTTGTGTATGTTGTGTACGCTGGAAAAGGTCAAGCAGATGGTGGTGATGCGAATACCATCTGGCCTCATAGTTGGGATATTGAAAGTTCTCGGTCTTATGGTAGTTGTACCTACTCGGCGGCGCAATGTAAGTTCGACGGAAAAGCTATAAACCACTATGCAATGTCGAATGAGTTATCTGGATCTTCACTTGCAGGTATTGGGATTATCTGCCATGAATATGGCCATGTTATTGGTTTGCCTGATCATTATGATACCGATTATTCAACCAATTATAATGATGAGTTGACACCTAACGAATGGGATGTTATGGATGGAGGCTCATACAACGGAGATATTCACTGCCCTCCTAACTATAATGCATGGGAGAAAGCTTTCTGCGGTTGGTACACTCCGCAAAACCTTGGTAATGAAGGGCAGAATCTTACTATCAAGTCGATTGGCACGAATGGTTGGTCTGCGTACCAAATCAATGCATCCGGAACACAACAAGCAGTGACAACCAATAATAGTACGAATTATTATATTGAGAATCGTCAGCAACAGGGATGGGATACATTTATTCCTTATCATGGTTTGTTAATTTGGAAAGTGAATTATATTAAGAGTTACTGGACAGATAATGAACCGAATCTGACTAGTCATGGTGATCCGCACTTTACTTTGGTGTGCTCATCTGGTACTAAGGTGGGTAGTAGCAACGGAACAGGTAATGTGTTCCCCAAAGGTTCTATCAAATCATGGACCGGCGTGAGCGGTAAACCGTTATTAAATATTGCAGAATCGAATGGTGTTGTTACCTTGACCTATATCGAGGAACCGAGTACTCCGGTGGATCCGTTTAATCTGACCTTCATGGCTAACGGTCGCGAGTTCGCTACAACGACCTCTACCGGTACCGTAGTCCTTCCGGCTAACAATCCTTTGGATTGTCCGTGTGGTAAGGTCTTCCTCGGTTGGACCAAGACCGCAGGTTACGAGAGCGAGACTACCGCTCCGACCTATGTCAAAGCAGGTGAACCCATCGAGGAGGCTACTACCCTCTATGCCGTCTATGCAGAGCAGTCCGGCGAAGGAGGAGAGCCGCAAAGTACTACGTACACCTTTACCTCTAAAGCATGGGCTGATGCTACCAATAGTTGGAATAGTGTCAAGGATGGTTACGCCATACAGTCTAATCAGGGTGTACAGGTAACGGCTAATTATTCCGGAGCAGCTGCAGAAACAAAGACTGCCCAGAGCGGCGTAAGTAAAGTAGTCGTAAACTACTGCACGAACGCCACTAAGGGAGCGGGTAGTATTGCCGTTTCTGTGGGCGAGACCGAGCTTTCGAAAGACGTCATCAAGACCGGCGGCACTTCGCTTCGCGAATTGGAATATACGTTCAATAACGCTTCCGGCAAGGTGGGAGTCGAAGTTACTTGTACGACCAATTCGATTTACGTCTATTCAGTTTCAGTAACGTGCGATGGAGGTGCTTCATATAACGATTATTCCACAGCTTGCGGATGCTGGTACACCGGTGTAGAGCAGGCAGAAGAGGCATCATCCGCTACGCGTAAGATCGTTGAGAACGGACAAGTACTCATCCTGCGTGACGGCGTCAAATATACGCTCTTTGGACAGCCGGTTAAGTAAGACGATCTGAATGAAATATCTCTTACGGATAGTGTTGCTTACAATGCTTCTCAGTTCTGCAATCTGCAGGGCTGAGAAGCCGTCTGAAACACACAATTTTCAGTCGGACTCAACCGATCCGGCAAAACTGAAGTTCTCTAACACCAATCATACAGGTACAACGCCTCTCCTGACTTATACCTGTACCGGCGGAGCGGTGTTTGGGCCCGATCTGATCAACCCGAGTGGCTCTAAGGTAATTGCTATCAACTTAGCCTCTTCCGGCAATACGGTGACTACCACAGCGGTGGATAGCCTTGCGGTCATGGATATATACCATTACCCCGAAACTTCGAAATGTGAGAATATCAAGGTGCAACTCTCTCGAGACAGCGTCCATTGGACCGGTCCCATGGAAGCGGAGTATTCCAAAGGACGCATCTGGTTGCGGTTCATTCCGGGCAAGTATTTTGTGCGTATTACCAATACCTCATCGACAAAAGTGTCCATCTATCAGATCGAATATTCCTTTGACGGCTGTGATTGTTTCCTGTATATTCCTGAAGACAAAACGAGCGAATGAAGATAGCGAATGACATATTGATTCCGGAGATTGAGCGTTTGCTCAAGGACGGCAAGGAGGTGCGTTTCACGCCTTCGGGCGTCAGTATGCGTCCGTTCATCGAAGGAGATCGGGACAGCGTCATTCTCTCGTCCCTTTCGCGCAACCCACGTATAGGAGATATTTTGTTGGTCCGTCTTGAGAACAATTCTCCAATGTCCAATGTCCAATGTCCAACGTCCAATGTCCAATCTCCAATGTCTCCGACCTTTGTGCTTCATCGCTTGGTGAGAATAGAAGGTGACACCTTCGTCCTGCAGGGCGACGGTAATCTATGTGGAGAAGAGCGTTGTGGCGCCTCGGACATCATCGGTATTGTTCAACGAATAGAAACACCCTCCGGTCGCCGCAAACCCCTCACTCGCGGACGTCTCTGGTATCACATGCGTTGCTGGAGATGGCTTTTGCTCAAAATCTATCGTCACTCGATCTTGAAGTGGTGTTATTAAATCGAAATAGACAAAAACATAAAAAACACCTTTGAATACTTTGAAGCTTTGCTTCTGATGTGTATTATTGTTTAAAACTCCTTGTGAGTTAACTCCCAGATAGTTTTAATCACTAATCCACGACCCTTGCGGGTTAAAGTATTCAAAGGATCAAAACAAAAAAACATTTTTTATGCAATATACTCTGAAACGGTTGAAGGATGTACATCCGGAATTATGTACCGAACTTAAGAATAGGTGCTATCCTATCAATGGTTGCTGTGCGGCTGTGCACTGTGAATTGGGACCGTTTCTGAATGAGTATATGTATCAGGAGGCTCTGCAGATACAATTAGAAGAGATGCAGATTCCCTATGAATGTGAATATTACTTTTCGGTTTCATACCACGGGAAGCCCATTAAGCACAAACATTTTGTCGATTTTTTAATCAATGGTGATGTGATAGTGGAGTGTAAGGCGGTTGAAAAATTGGTGGCAGAACATCGTCAGCAGCTTTGGAACTATATGCGGTTAAGCCGTAAACCAATAGGTATACTTTATAACTTTGCTCCTATAATGGATCAGGCGGAGCACTATTATTTGGATGTTGAAAACGATACGATGTATCTGTTTTAATTATCCGCTCTTTACATGTAGTTTGGATACTATCTGGGGCTTGCATGATTATCTGCCCCGTGCATATAGTTGTCAGAGGAATTGAAAAAAATGTTTTTTATGTTTATTGCTTTTGAAAGCTTTAACTCGGTAGAGTGCGGAGTTCGAAGATAAAAACTATCTGGGTGCTTGCACACAAGGAGTTTTTAGCTGCAAAGTACGCATAGAGCGAAGCTCAAAAGCTTTTAAAAGGGTTTTATATGTTTTTGTCTAAAAATTAAATAGTTATATGAAAACAATTACTGGATTTAAGTTGCGCAAATTAGGCAACGAGTATATTCTGGTGGGTGAGTCCATGGAACTGATCAATTTCAACAAGATGATCACCCTCAACGAGACAGCTGCTTTTCTGTGGGAGAAAGCCGCAGAGCTAACGGCTGATCGTGGTTCTTTTGATGTCAACTCTCTCTGCAAAGCCCTTTGTGCCGAGTACGAAGTCTCGCCCGAACAAGCGATGACCGATGTGACCGCTACCGTGCAGTCTTGGCTCGAAGCAGGAGTTGTGGAAGGCTGAAAGGCGAAAGACTTTACCAAGACTTTTTAAGGACTTTTTTGAGTGAAATGAAAAGGTAGAAAGGAAATTCCTTCACCTTATTTATAATCGCGCACGTACGTGTGCGGTTATTTTTATGCGGTTTCTTAATGTAACTATATAATAATGTGTGTTATACAGCATAAAAAGAGGTCAAATTTTAAGAAACGGCTATATTCTATTATTATTCGCACGCGCGAGAGGGGTAAAAATTTGCGTATATCAATTGAAAATATTAATTTTGCACCCGATTTTGGTAACTGTGGCTCAGAAAATACGCATTAAATCTTAAAAATCGTATATTTTGCAAAATCCAGTTAGCAAAAAGGCCCAAATGGACAAATGGACAAATGGACATGACAAAATATAACAACGACACAACGACATAGAAAAATATAAACAAACAATATAATTTACGCAGCCGGCGGTTGTTCGGACGCAAAACAACGAAAATTTAAGGTTATGAAAGATATGGAGAGTGTTAATACAGTACGTACATCTACCGTAATGGTATCGAGATGGGTACGTCAATGGTCTAGGATTACCCTTATTTACCCTTTACTTACAATGCTGTTTATGCTTGTTTTGGGCGGATGGAGTAGTGAGGTTTTTGCTGCATGGAGTGGAAGTGGAGAAGCTGTAAAAGATGATAATGGAAACTTTATCAAGGAGAACGGGAATTATTTTGTTGTGTATGATCTCACAGAGCGTCACTTTAATATGAAGTGGTCTGGAGGTAGTTATACTTATAGTATTTGTGGTCCGGGAGCAACACTTACATGTAGAATTAAAAGATCCTCTTGGTGGGGGACTGGAGACCTGATTATAAATGATGGTTATAGTAATCTGTATAAAGATAATCCTTCTGATGGATATGAAGATAAAAGTTTTTCCGTAAATGGATCAGCTAAGCAGATAAAGTTCTCGGGAAGTGGTGGCACATATGATAAATATTTCGAAAAAGTCAAGGTTACCATGGCGCAGTACTTGGAGGATCCGTCTGCAACGTCATTGAATTTTGGAGAGGCAAAGATTAATTCTACAGCTACAGAAAAGACAGTAACAATCGCTTGGTGTAATGTGCCGGCTATGAGTTATCAAATCACAGATGATGCAAATGGTTTGTTTAGTGTATCTGTTGCGAATAACTCAGAGGCGGGAAAATATAATACAGCTACATTTACGGTATCTTATCAGCATACAAAAGCCGGTACGCATACTGCGAAATTGAAAATCACAGACAAGTTTAATGGTTACTCAAAGGAGATTAATCTTTCCGGAACGACGAATAAACAACAACCGACCATTACGTGGTCTTCGAATGAGAGTTTCTTTAATGTAGATGATGTGTTGAGCGCAACAAGTGCTCCTGGTACAACTGTTACGCTTTCTTCCACAGGCAATGAGAGCTATGTGGGTTGCGAAGGAAATTCGGCAACTATGTTGGCGGCTACTTCGGAAAAAATTACCATTACTGCGCATGTTGCAGAAAATGAGATTTACGCAGCCAAAGATTCTACGAAAGAAATCACGATTACCAATCTGGAGAAGCAGCATATTTCGTGGAATCAAGATTTCTCGCGTCTGAAGACGACTGACGGAACGAAATCCATTACGCTAAATGCTACTTCCGATAGTGGTCTGCCGGTGACATATGAATTAGTGGGTGACAAGACCGGATTGTCGTTGACGCAGAGCGGAAGTGTTTGGACGCTGACGTATTCGGCAACGGAGTGCAAGAATACCACTATTGTAGCCAAGCAGGGAGGTAATAAAACATACGCACCGGCTTCTTCTGTTTCAAAAACGGTAAAAGTTATTGACCCAACGAAGGTGTGCGATACGAATGAGACTTTGGTAAATTCAACCGTCACGTTAAAGAGCCAAAGTACGACTTATAATATTGATATCCCTTCTACGATGACCATTCAGGTATCGCGAACCAAAACGGGATTTTTTGATATTTATTTGAATGGTTTCAAGGTGGAGATCTATAGCGGCAGAAACGGAACGGGAGATAAGTTGCATGAGTATTCATACGAAGCAGGTGATATAAACAACTCCAAGACAATCTCGCTGTCTAATCTTAATATCGCTGCGAAGTCCGTTAAGTTGATTTCGGACGCAAGCAATGGATATAATGTAACTTCTGTGACTTATACGAAGCAGAAAAAATGCACTATATCGCCCGTTTCTTTGTCCTTTGAAACCTATCCAAACACAAAGACTTCAGCAAAGACGTTTGATGTAACTTACGTCAACTATCCAATCTCGTTGGAGTGCTCGAATCCGAAATTTGAATTCTCTCCGGCAGAGTTTGGCGATTGCGATGCGTATGGTACGCAGACTGTTTCTGTCACCTATACTGCCGGTCCTGACGAAGGAGACGATAGCGGTGTCATATATATCAAGGATAATACCGGTGTTACTTTGAAGACTTGTTCTTTGACTGTTAAAATTAGCAAGGTAGAGCAGAGTATTACATCTACCTCGATTAAGAGCAGCTATAACACGACGGA
The DNA here is from genome assembly GCA_017542915.1 of Paludibacteraceae bacterium. The sequence continues at coordinate 25,371 of JAFXWI010000084.1, read as the reverse complement.
TAGAATTGAGTTGAGCGCTGAGGCTAACTCGGGTTTGACGAACTTTGTATATACTGCAAGTCCTGAAGGTGTTGCTTCGTTTGACGGCAATGTGATGACTTTCTCGCAGAGTGGAACGATTGCAATTACTGCAACCCAGCCGGGTAGCAATGTGTATGCTTCGGCTTCGACTACGGTAGAGAATGTAGTTGTCAACAAAGTTACTCCGACGATTGCAACGAATCCAAGCGTGAGTGAGATCAAGTATTTGGATAATCTGACGAACGGAGAAGGATGCCAGTTGAGCGAAGGTCTGGCAACGGTGACGTTGAGAGGTGTGGCTGATACAAAGGTGGAAGGTACGTTTACTTGGACGAATCCTGGACAGGTAACCACTAAGCAGGGAAGTCTTAACTGCTCGGTTACTTTTACTCCGAAGGACGGAGGAATGTATAATAGCAAGACTTTTACCCGGAGCGTGACGATTAGTCGTGCGGATGGCAGTATTGAGATGAACAACGGAAACGTGAAGGTGAAAGTAGCCGGTATCAACGATGAACTCGATGAGTGGAAGATTGATCTGGACGGTTTGGTTGAGTCGAAGATAGAGGATGCTGTGGCAAATCGTGTGGGTACTATTTCGTTTGAGGTTATTAGCGACAATAAAACCTTTGCAGCGATTGACAGCGAGAATAAGTTCTCAGCTACCAAAGTGGGTACTTACACTATCCGTGCGACGCAGGCAGAAACCGATTATTATGCGGCGGCAACGGATGAGTTTACCGTGACGGTGAATAAGTTAGTGCCGACAATCGTATTTGACAATACGGATGATCCGCAGGTTGTTTATTCTCGTGACGTGATTGAGCAACCGGCGTACAGAAAGTATAATGGCAAAGAGGTTGACCGCAATGTGCAGTATGTATCCAGTGATCCGAGTATTACGGGAGCAATCCACGTAGAGGAAACAACGCTGACGGCGCGTGACGTAGCGGTTTCAGAGGGTAATGCAGTAGAAGTGACCGTTACGGCTTCGACTACTGCGGATAATTTGTATGAAGAAGCAGAAAATGTAGATCATCATTATGCCGTATATGCAAAGCGTTCTCCGCATTTCACGATGGATGGAGTTGTTAATACGGCGGCTTCCAAGACGTTGAAAATCGGCGAGACGGCTACTATTACATATGATGAGAATACAGACGGATTGCTGACTATTGGTAAGGCAGCTGAGTTAGATTATGTTTCTTATATGCACGACACTGAGGCTCGTACGATTACGGTAAGGGCTCAGAAGGGTGCATTGGCAGGTGATGGTGTTCAGACTATCACGTTGGATCAGCCGGGAACGGATCGTCTTTTCCCGCGTACGGTGGTTTATACGTTTACGGTGAAACGCAATGTATCGGCTCTGTCGTTGGCAGGTTTGACGAGTTCGATGGGTGTCGAAGATACAATTGCTACTCCATTTACGGGCTTGACTAATACGGAAGAGGCTGTTCTGTTCAGTTGTTCGCCGGAGGGAAGTATGAAATATGAGGATGGTAAGTTGATTGCTTTGGCAGCAGGAACAAATACGGTTACATTCTCGCAGCCCGCTACGGAATACTGGACAGGAATTAGTCAGAGTAAGACGATTACGGTAAGCCAGAAAGATCCGAATATGACGACCGAACTGAGCAACCGTCATGCGTGGTACTCGATTATCGAGCATCCGTTCAAGTCGCTGAATACAGAGAAGGAGTTGCAGATAACTTCGAGCAATGAGAGCTTGGCAAAATACATCAAAGAGGAAGATAAGATTTATGTATATGGTACGAGCGGAAATGTGACCTTTACGGTTAATCAGGAAGCCAACTATAAATATAATGCGGTAGTAAACTACCAGAAGACGTTTGAGATCTTCCAGCCGAATAACCGTTTGCCGTTTACATTGACGAGTGGTAATCTGGAAGATTATAACGGTGGTGGAGCCGGTAGTATTTCTTGGGATGATGGCGGAGTGGTTGTTGGAAGCACCGGCACATGGGCAGGCCCCGGTAATTGGGCTGTCAAATATATTATTCTTAAGTTTGTAGGTGTCCCGGATAAACTGAGTTTTGATTTTGCGAACACATCATCCATTGCCACTCAGTACGGTTGGCATTTCTATGAGAGTAGTAATGGTTCGGATTGGAATTTGATCAAAGAGTATCAGGATGCTTTGACGAACGCAAGCGGTGGCACCTCTTCGGGAAGCGAGAGCAATCTGCAACTGGATCCGGCTACGCAATATATCAAATTGGAGTATCATGGTAACTATGGTGGCCGATATAAGAATGTGCATGTTACGGAGCGTAAGGAGATTACGCCGCGAGATGCTACGAAGGACTTTGGTCTTGGCTATAATGGAAACGATCCAACCATGCGTGCGATTACGGTCGATTGGTACAACGTGAAGCCGTGTACGGTAACTATTACCGGAACGGATGCAGATAAGTTTGTGCTGGACGAGGGTAGTAAGACGATTAATTCGCAGTTGGATCACTATGGAACGGTAGATTTGAAGGTGTCGTACAAGCATGAGACTAATTCGGAGACTACGCATACTGCTACGTTGCATATAGAGGATGCGGATGGTAATTATTATGCCGATGTTACGCTGACTGGTCAGACGACTCCTGCTCCGCAGACTATTATCTGGCGTAATGACTTGACGCCGATGCCGATAGAAGGTTCGTTCCAGAATGCAGCGATGGTTGCCACGGGTCAGACGGTGACGCTGGAATCGGATCATCCGGAGATTGTACGCGTAGTTGACAATACTACTTTGGAACCGGTATCTGCAGGTACTGCACGAGTGACAGCGACTGCGGCGGGTAGTACCAAATGGGCAGAGACAACAGACTACATGGATATAGAGGTAACGACATTGAAAGTACAATATATCACCTGGACGGATAACTTATCCAATAGAAAACGCGAAGAAGGTCAGACGGTAAATATCGCTCTTACGGCTACTTCGTCGGCAGGTCTGCCAATTACGTATGAGTTGGATGAAGACGCACAAGAGTTTGCTTCGATCAGTGGTAATATGCTGCGTCTGACAGGCTGGGGTAGCGGTCAGGTGATAGCTAAGCAGGTTGGTAACGAGGAATATGTGGCTGTTCAGGCATCGAAGAGTTTGGTATCAAGAAACCCGAATGCGAAATGCCGTCCGTTAGTGGGTGAATACAAAGATGAGTACACTTTGCATACCCTTGCTGTAAAGGAAATACCTATTTATGGCGAACCGGATTCTGTAACGTTCTGGGCTAAGTGTGATATGACTGCTTTATGGGGAATGTGGGTTGCTGAAGAATATAATGGGTCTTACCACGATATTCAAGAGATCTCGCGTACAGGCAATCCAAATATCACATCGGACTATCAGCACTATAGTTTCCCGCTGCATCGTAATGCTACTGCTGTGAAACTCTATACCAAGACGGGTGCCACGATGACTCGTACTTTCAAGAATGTGGAGATCCCGCTGGCTAAGTATCTGGAGTTGGCAGAGAATACGATGAATTTCTCGCAGGTGGATAAGGGTTCGACCAAGACGCAGAGTTTCTACATCAACTATTCGAACCTAAGTGGTGTGTTGGATGTAGAGATGGAGAATAAGGAGAATACGCAGTTTACGGTAGTTACTACTACAGTTGGTGAGGACTGCGGTGATATAGCTCAGTCTGTATGTATTGATATCAGTTGTACTGGAAGTACGTTAGGTACAGAGAACAACAAGATCATTGTTTCCAATAAGGATCAACGTCTGGAGATCCCTGTCAGCGCTACGGTCGTACTGCCGTCGCAGACTATTACATGGAACCCGGAAGTCAATAATGTATGGACGACTGATCATGTGGTATTGAGTGCAACGGCTACGAGTGAGTTGCCGGTAAGCTTCACTTCGGGTAATACGGATATAGCTGATGTAGTATATGAGGATGGCGTTTATTCGCTGGCTATTAAGAAATTTGGCGATGTAGCGATCACGGCTCATCAGACTGGAAATGAGAACTGGAGTGCCGCAACGGATAAGACGCTGACGTACCATATCAGCCGCGTGACACCGAATATCTTGAGTTATCCGACAGCAACAGGTGTCGTTCTGCCGAATACATTGGCAGGCTCGACATTAGAAGGCGGAAGCGTAGATGGCGGCATTGCAGGAACGTTCCGTTGGCAGGATGCGACCATTAGCGTGACCAAGGGTGTTGCCACTTATACGGCAGTCTTTGATCCGGAGAATGACGATTATTATGAGACCGTTGCATTTGAGGTAGAGGTAGAGATATTGAAGACTCCGCAGACGATCACATGGAACCGTTCGGCTGAGAGTGAGGAGTGGTGTGCTAATGTCATTGCATTGGATGCTACGGCAAGCAGCGGTTTGGCAATCACGTATCATTCGTCGGATAGTACAATCGCGTATGCGGAGAACGGTAACTTGAAGGTGCTCAAGTACGGTATTGTCACTGTTACGGCGGAGCAAAAAGGTAATGACACCTATGCTGCTGCGGAGAATGTGACTAAGACCATAACGCTCAAGCGTAATGTGTTGACGCTGCCAGTTATCTCAGTTACGCCGGTATATGTACACCATTTCTTGAGTAACTCTACTTTCCCGAGTATAGTTGCTAAAGCCGGAAATGTAGAGGTAGGCGGTACGTTGCAATGGAAAGAGCCGAACATGCTGATGGATAATCCGGGAAAAAACAACTGCACTGCAGTCTTTACTCCGAATAATACCAATCTGTATGAGCCGAAGGAGTGTGTGTTGAGCGTAGAGGTAGCCCGTTTTGCTCCTTCCATAACGCATAATTTCACGACAGAGGCAGCTGATTATGGCGTTAAGATCTCCCAGCTCGTTCTCAATGGTTCCGGAAGTGCGGTAGATGGTTATGATCCGGAGCACCCGGCAATTGAAGGTTCGTTCGAATGGAAGAAACCGAATCATGTGCCGATGGTACGCGAGACATCCGCTATGCTTGTCTTCCGTCCGATTCGTAGCGATTGGTACGACGAGGTGGAGATACCGGTAGCGATCACTATCAATTCAATCGGGTATATCTTTACCGGAGATGGAGAATGGGGAACCAATGCCAACTGGGCGGAAGGTGATGTTCCCGAAAGCGGAAATGATGTGGTGATCCAAGGTAATGTAGTTATCTCCAGCGATGTGGAAGTAAATAATCTGACTATCGAAGGTGGTAGTACCGTGACGTTGACCGTGGATGGTGTACTCACCGTAAACGGCGAGAGTGCAGAGCGTGATCTCTATGGAGATGTACATGTTTGCAACAATGGTCAATTGATATTGACAGAGGAAGCGGATTTGAAAATCAATAATTTCATCTTGGATGCTCAGTTAGGTAATACAACTAATGATCTGACTTCACCGTCAGCATCGGGTCAGCTATTGGGCGCTAATAAGTTAGACGTCAACGGCGATGCGTTCTTCCAATTAGCGGTTGATCCGTGTGGTCACAATACGTATGGATGGTATGACTTTGTAGTACCATTTGAGGTGGACGTAATCGGCGGAATTTCTATTGCTGAAGCTCCGACTACTCCGATGCAATTCAATGTTAATTATGCAGTGATGGCGTACGACGAATCCAAACGTGCTGTGAAAGGTAAGGATTGGAATAAATTCTCTGGCACAATGCAGCCGGGTCGTGTATATACCATTTCACTTGATGAAACGCAACCTTGGAATACGGTCATCTTCAAGAAGAAGAAAGGTGCTGCTATAACCGGTGATCGTTCTTTCACAACCTCGTACTCCGGCTTAGGAGAAACTAAGGATAACGGATGGAATGGCTTCGGAAACGGTTCGCTGCAACACATGGAATTGGATGTTACTGATCCAGAAACACTCGTTCAGATATACGATCATGCAAATAAATGCTATCAGCCACGTCTTGCTAAGGATCGCTCAATAGCTGTTGGTTTGTCCTTCTTCATGCAAGTGGGTGGAGTAGAGACCATCGAGTTAAGCCCTGCTGTAGGTAATGATCGTTTCATGGCTCCAACTCGTACCAAAGCAAGTGTAGATAAGTTCTGCTTGGCGTTAAAGGCAGACGAAGAGGAACAAGCCTCAGATTATTTCTGGGTATCCGCGAATGAAGAAGCTACCGGTGAATATGTGATTGGTCGCGATGTACTGAAAATGGGTGCGCTGACCTCATCGAAAGTGGCTCGTATTTGGAGTAATCGTAACGATATTAACTTGTGTAGCAACGATATACCGATGGTGGATAATCAAGCTAATTGCTCAATCAGCTTGTTTGCTCCGCAAGCCAAGACGTACACACTGTCCGTGGAGAATACTCCGGAAGATGCTACGCTCTATCTTACTTATAATGACCGCATCATTTGGTCGCTGAGTGCAAGTCCGTACGTGATGGATCTGGAAGCAGGTACTACTGAAGGGTATGGTTTGCGTATTGTGACTACGAGTCGTATGCCTGAGATTGCTACCGGTGTCGAGTCCTTAGATGCTGAACAAGGTGTAGGAATGCGTAAAGTGATGATTGATAATAAAATCTATATCATTACTCCGGAAGGCGCTATGTATGACGTGACAGGTAAAATTTTAAGATAAGAGTACTTTTTCCTAAAAAAATAGTGTAAAACTTGCATATATCAAAAAAAAACAGTAACTTTGCACCCAGAAATGAAAAAGAAACAGTACATATGTCCGCAGATAGAAATCATGATCCTTGCAATGCGAGGGTCTGTGATGGTTGCAGGAAGCAATGATCATGGGTCGACTAGCGCTCCTAAACGTCGGGAGAAACCGTTCTAAACGGAAAGAAGGAGAACCGAAACGGTACTGTGACGTCCGTAATGGTAACGACATGCTAACGTAAATGACTGCTAAATAAAAGGTAAACGACAGCTTCATCAGTTGTCGTTTACTTTGTTTAGAGGAAACGAATTATCTCAGGTTCTTCGCCCATTTGCGGAGATAAGTTAAGCATCTTTTTTTGTGTCTTGCGGCTTACATTTGCATATATGCCGCAAAAGTTATTTAAAAATTGGCATTTGTGCTATACCATATAAAGGGTAGATATCTGCATGACGAGTAGTACCCTCGGCTTCCTTATCTATATAGTCGAACTGACCAAAGTTCTCTAACGAACACCGTATTGTATATGGTAGATTTTTAGCACGCATGAAATGCCAAAGACTTTTCATTCCCCCTTGTGTTCCTGCCTTGATCTCAATCGGTAGAATATGTCCATTGTATGGCTCAATATAGTCCACTTCTGCTTGACTATTCTTTTCCATCCGAACCCAGTAGAACATCTCATGGCGCAAGGTATTGGGCATGTGTTTGATAATCTCCAGACCGGCAATCATCTCAGAAATCTTCCCTTTATTGACTAAGTCAGTTTCCGTAGCTGTCAGAATCTCCTCGGAGATCTGTTGAATAGACCCCAATGACAGATTGAGAAGTCGTAACAGAATTCCGCTGTCGAAAAGAAGCATTTTCTGGTATGTGTAGTCCGCTTCGCTGCCCAAAGGAAGTCCATTAGCATCAGTGCGCGTTACGGGTATAAGCAGACCTGCCATCGTTAGTAGATTTAGCGCCTCGCGAACCTTTTCTGCTTTATCGGATGATGCTTGTGAGTAGATAAATTTGTTTGTTATCTGTACCGCGGCACTACGTAGGACGCGGCGTAGGAGTTCGGGATTGACCTTCTTTTGGTATTTCGCAAAGTCGTCCTCATAGGAAACAACTAATTGATCCTGCAATTCCTGACATTGTAGGTAGTCACCTGTCTCATCCCATTTACAAACGACTTCCGGTAATCCTCCGATCATAATGTAATTGCGGAATTGCCGGATGAGTTGGTCGTGGAACACCGGATTAAGCGGCTGAGTGGGGGAGGCTTTCTTGCGCTCCAGAATTAATCCGGCATGTCCGGTAGCAGACAGGAACTCATCGAAAGACATCGGAAACATGAATAGCGAATGCAACCGTCCTACGCCGAAAGTGGGCAGGTCGGCTAATGCAAACTCCAATAGTGATCCAGCAGCTATTACATGTAATTCTGGGTAGTCTTCGTTGAAGAAGCGCAGGCTCAGAATGGCATTGGGACATGCCTGTATTTCATCGAAGAACAGCAATGTTTTGCCAGGTTCTACCGTTTTGCCCATCAAATTAGCTATCTGCGAGGCAATGCGATGTACATCCAAATCTCCTTCGAAAAGTGCATGAAATGTTTTCTGCTTGTCAAAATTGATCTCGATGAAGGTATCGAATTGTTCTCCCAAGTGCCGTACTGCTGTGGATTTACCCACTTGGCGAGCTCCACGGAGCAATAAGGGCTTATGACTACTGCGTTTGCTCCATTCTAATAATGCGACGTCTATGATGCGTTCTTTGTACATGGTTGATTTTTAGTTAGATAGACAAAATCCAAACAAATAATTAGTAATTTCTGGATAAAATCCAAACAAATAATATGTCGTTTTTGGACAAAATCCAAAGAAATAACGCTGCAAAGGTACAACTTTTTTTGCAAATATGCAAGAAAAGATACAAAAAAATGCAAAAAAATGTATTACTTTAATCCCTTTGCCCATTTGCGGAGATAGGCGTACCACTCCTCGGCTGTACGAGCCACGGGGTGGTTTTCTTTCGTCGCACCGCAACAGGTGAGATAGAAATGGCAGGTTGCCATTTCTGACCGCTTCGCTGTAGGACCGCTATCACTGTAAGACCGCTTCGCTGTAGGACCGGCTTTGCCTGTTAGATTGAGAAGACAGAGGTTGTTCTGCTTGTCGTGGACGGGAGTGCCGGCAAACTGTTTGGGGACGAAAACAGCGAGACCGACCGTCTCTTTAGCATATTTGGCAGAGTCGTTAACAGGCCAATCCGTGCCCCAAGAAGCGAGCAAAACTCCGTTAGGGAGAATGATAGTTACCGTATCCTTGCCGCCCTTCGCAGGGATCGTTTGTACGCCCGTACAGAGACCTTCCACCGCTTCGGAGAGCGTCACATCGCAACGCATATCTCTGTGTCCCGCCTTCATCGTATATTGGACGGAGAGGTTTACTAGTTGAGAGTTATTAAGTGGTACTTGCCAGCCTTTGACGGCGACTTCAATAGTAGCTTTGTTGCGAGTTTGTTTGACAATACGCTGAGAGCGCTCCACTATATTCTCGATATGCGCATGTTTCTTGCCGTTCCAGTACTTGACAGAACCGACGCCCACAGTACCGCTTACGCGGAGGATGTCATCGCCGTAACCCGCCGCCAAGAGACTGTCGTTGGGATACCAGTAACTCTGGGCGAGTTCGAGTTGCGGTTTGCGTTTGCAATACGGATCGATGGTCTGTTTCTTATCGAAATAGATACGGTATGCCATCTTTTCGGACTCCACCGCTACGCCGTGGTGATGAAGCGAATGATACACGTCCTCTTTCTCATCGGTCGTCTTCCACTCGGTGATAGGGTAGCAGTGTCGCATCTTAGTGCCCTCATAGAGAACGGCATAGCCCTCTCTGGTCGAATCGGCAGGAGTGCCGATTCGCCAGAAAGAAGTCGCAACTCGCGGGCTACAACCCGAGAAGAGGACTGCCGCTAAAGCGGCTGATAGAATACAGACCGCTTTCACTGACAGAGTATAGATCGTAATAACGTAATTACGTAATGACGTCATACCGCAGAAACTTTAAATATCAATTCTCAGTTGATCTTCACATTCTCTACCGTCGGAGCGAGAGAGAAGGCTTCGCCTTTCTCAGCTTTGATGTTGACATTTTCGATGACGAGACCGTTCGTCTGACGGAAGAGGGCACCTTCGGTAGCACTCATCGTCACGTTACGCAAGGTCACATTCTGGATCTTCATCTCCGGCAGACCATTGAAATAGATAGCGCGTTTGATATTGGAGCCTTTGACATTCTCGATGACGATATTCTTGAAGGCAGGAGTCTCTTCGCTTACCTCCGGAGCTTCTGCGTTCATACGTGCTGCGAGTTCCTCTTCGGTCTCTTCACCGGCACCCTTACCGCCGTAGAAAAGGTCAAACAAGAGTCCTTCGTTCGGGATATTAACCATGTTCACGCCGTTGATGTAGATATTCTCCACTACACCACCACGTCCGCGGGTCGATTTGAAACGCAGACCGACGTCGGTACCGATATAGAGGTTATTGCGCACTTCTACGTTTTTGATGCCGCCGGACATCTCCGATCCGCAAACGAAACCTCCATGACCATGATAAACGACACAGTCATCGACTACTACGTTCTCCGTCGGGATGCCGCGGTCACGTCCGGGTTTGTCCTTACCGGACTTCATGCAGATAGCATCGTCTCCTACGTCGAAGGAGCAGCGGCTGATCACTACGTTCTTGCAGGACTCTACATCCACACCGTCGCCGTTCTGGCTGTACCACGGGTTGCGGACATTGAGGTCACGCAGGATCAGGTTCTCGCAGCACATCGGGTGAAGATTCCATGCCGGCGAGTTCTCAAACGTAACGCCCTCCAAGAGGATGTTCTTGCATCCTACGAAATGGAGCATTACCGGACGGAGGAACGACTTAACGACCTGCCAGAGGCTGTCATCTTCGATTACCGGCACGTTCTGGTCGATGCAATAACTCTGAGCAAGCAGCGAAGCGGAATCCGGATACCAGACATCATTGGCTACGATGCCGCCTTTCTCTTTGAGGTGTTTCTTCCACTGACCCGGAGCCATTTTGCCTTTCTTGAGCGGACGCCACCAATCGCCGTTTCCGTTGAAAGTACCAAAACCGGTGATAGCGATGTTCTCTGCGTCACGTGCGTTGAGCGGGCTCGTGCATCGTTTGGTCGGGATGCCCTCAAACCACTCGTCATAGATCTCATAGAGATCGAGGTCGTGCGAGAAGACTACGAAACAGTTCTTCTCGGTGTACAGACGTACGTTCGATTTAAGGGTGATAGGACCGGTGGTGTAGATACCTTCCGGGATGATGACGGTACCACCTCCGGCAGCTGTACACTCATCGATAGCTTTCTGGAATGCTTCCGTAGCAAGTACAACGCCGGTGTTGTCTGCTCCAAAATCGAGCACGTTGTAGGTGCTCTTCGGGAAAGAAGGAACCGGCACTTTCGGCATCTTGAAGGACGCCGATTTGGTCAGATCGTCGATGTCACCTTGCTTGGTGGTTTGATACTTGGACGAACAGGCGCCCATGACGGCTGCGGCAAGCAGCAAGAAGAAATAGTTTTTCATGAATTAAAAATTAAATTATGAATATATATTTGTTATTTAGTTTTCTTTTTTCGTGATTACGTGATTACGTTATTACGAGGTCCGTTGGGTATTTTATCTCGACCAATGACAGTCCTTCAGGAGGAGCGGAGTGTCCGGCTCGGCAGCGGTCATGGGAGGCAATGACTTCTGCCATCTGCTGCTCCGTCATCCGTCCGCGTCCGACCTCGAAGAGCGTGCCTACTACTGCGCGTACCATGTTTCTCAGAAACCGGTCGGCTGAGATGACGAAATACGCTTCATGCTCGTTCTCGATCACCCATCGCGCCTCTCTGACATCGCAGATAGTAGTCTTCACATCCGTGTGCGTGCGGCAGAACGAAGCGAAGTCCTGTTTGCCGATCAGCAACCGTGCCGCCTTATTCATTGCCTCGAAATCCAGCCCCTTCGCTACGCGCGTGTGATTGATATAGGTGAACGGGTCTTTGCGGTCGGTGATCCTATAGTAATACGTTCGCTCGACTGCGTCAAATCGCGCATGAGCCTCATCTATCACTCGCTCAATGTGGCTAACGGCGATGGAGGGAGGCAGCAGGTTATTCAATCGTCCGGCGAGGTTCGCAGGCAAGTCTTTGCTCCAATCGAAATGCGCTACCATCTTCTCAGCATGAACACCGGCGTCCGTCCTTCCGGCGAACGTCAGCGGCACTGCTTCACGCAGGATGGTAGCAAAAGCCGCTTCCATCTCTGCCTGCACGGTATTTCCGTTCGGCTGCGTCTGCGAACCGTGGAAGGAAGTGCCATCATATGCGAAGATTATAAAATAGCGCATTACAGAAATTAAAAATTAAAAATTATGAATTAAAAATTATTTTTTCTGCTGATTATTTTTTGTGGTGATTTGTATTTTTGCTAAAATATTACATATATCTTCGATGTCGGTTAATATACTTTTTGCTTCTGACACTGATATATATTCAGCCTCTAATAGAAGACGCAACCAGTATTTCGTTTCTCTTGCTTCCTTGTACGCGATTGATAATTTATTCACGAAATCTGCTGTGGAAGCGCCTCCAACGGCCTCTTCTGTGTTTGCGCCAATAGAAGTACCACTACGTAGTAGTTGTTTGCTAATTATAAATTCTTTATTTGTATCTCTTGTTGTGAGGTATTTGTACAGTTTGATAATACGAACAGCAAATGCAAAAGTTTTCTCTACTATAATATTATTATCATCTGATTTCATAGGACATGATGAGGATTAATTCGTAATTTTTAATTTTTAATTTTTAATTTTATCTGGTTGTTTATCTCCGGTGATAATTCTGCTTTGTAGGCGATGAGTGCTCCTCCGCCGATGAGTACTGCGCTGCGAAGCAGACTGTCTGCCCAGAGATTCATCGTCGGTGCGAACCGACACCACAGCGTATTGATTGCAAAAAGCACTACCAATAGCGCCAAGATAGCCCACCAGCGCCGGTCTATCACCCGAATCCGGCATAGTGGTACTACGGTGCAGATGGTTAGTATGAAATACAGCCCGTATGAGAGCAGATTACTCATTGCAGCACCTTCCATACCATAGAGCGGTACAAGATAATTATTCAGCAGCAATGCGCTCACCGTCAGTATCAGCGACAGCAACAGGCTGAAGGCATAGAAACGGCTGTAGTTGAGGGCTGTGAAACAAATAGAGAACGTAGCCAAAACCAATTGGCTGACGCCCAGAATGAGAACTACATTCTTCGCTTGTGCGAAAGTAGCTCCATTAGGCAAAATATGAAAAATGAGGTCTATATTGACCCATATGGCAAGTAAGATAAACCCACCGATAAGCAGCATGTTACGCGTCACCTGACCGATGAGATGACTGCATTCCTCGCGGTTCTGCTCTTTGATAGCGCGAGCGAGCTGCGGCGAAGCGATAGCGGCTACCGAGCGGTTAGGGATACTGACCATCACTGCCATATAGGTGGCGATAGCGAAGATACCGGTGCTGTCCAAACCCATTTTCGCCGTCACGAAGAACGACGACAGAGTAGGCGCTAACACAGTGGTGACTGCGGAGATGATCAGGAAACCCGTATACACCAGATACCTATGAACAAGGGGCTTGTTGGCTTTGAGGAATGTCCAATCGGGCTTGAGGCTGATCTGTTGCAGGGAGAAGAAATAGCAAAGGTTGATCAGTGCCGCTACCGCATAGTTGATGCAGATACCGATCACCAATCCGTCCATAGAGATGATACCGAACGCATAGAGCAGATAGATAGCCAACAGTCCCACGCGTACGATTAATTCGCGTACCGCGCGCGGAACGACGATGTGCATCAATACGTTACAGGTGCTCTCGCAGATGGTCTGGTAGAGCATGAAGAACGCTAATGGCAACACGAAATAGTAGTACTCCACGAACAGCGGCGACTTGTCCCCGAACCATGCTCCCAAAGGCACGCGGCACGCCCAATAAATGATAGCAAACACCACAAAACCAATGAACGGCACTACCATTGCCCAGAAGAAGAAACCGTGATCCTCTTCGCTGCCTTTTTCTCGGAAATACGGGTAGAAACGAATGATGCTGGCGTTGGTGCCTAACTGCGCCAAGCCGATGAAGAGCGTAGCCGCATCGATAAGCACTCGTGCTAACCCGATCTCCTCGGTGGTGAGGAAACGGGTTAACACGAAGAACGTGGTGACAACGCCTACGGCGATGCCTAAATAGGTCACTATTGTGCCACGTATCGATTGCTTAGCGATGATGCCCATCTGTTAATTTACGATGTACAATTTACAATGTACAAAGGTCTATTGGAGTTTAGTACTAACTTTTAGAATAAGTATGGTTCTTTAAGTTTTGCACAAAAGTTTATAGGACGCTTTGTGAATTGTAATTTGTGAATTGTTATTTTATCTCCAGCAACTCAACCGTAAAGATCAGAGTAGCGAACGGCGGAATGGACTGACCGGCACCGCGCTCTCCGTAACCTAACTCAGACGGGATATACAGTTTGTATTTGGAACCAACAGGCATCAGTTGCAGACCTTCGGTCCAACCTTTGATGACGCCGTTGAGCGGGAACTCGATCGGCTCGCCGCGTTGGTAGCTGCTGTCGAAAACAGTTCCGTCAATGAGCGTACCCCCGTAGTGTACTTTCACCGTGGACTCAGCGGTCGGCTTCGGACCTTTGCCCTGAACGAGTACTTCGTACTGCAAACCGCTGGCGGTCTCCTGTACACCCTCACGCAGTTTGTTCTCCTGCAGGAATTTCTCACCCTCAGCCTTGGTCTCACCGTATTTGAGACGCGAAACGGTAGCTTCAACATACTGACCTGCTGTCTGCATATCCATCTGCTCGGTGTAGTTGTACAGACCGTTGATGAAACCTTGTTTGATCATGTCAAAATCGGTCTCGATACCTGCGATACCTAACAGACCTACCGGTTCCTGCTCGCGGATTGCTTTACCTACGTTCTTACCCATTGCAACGATCTGCGGGTTGCGAACATCAGTCTTCAGACCTTTATTCACGTTCTCGATGAACTCTTCCATAGCGTTACCCGTGGTGTCGTCAGCCAAGAGGTACACCTTGATCTGACCACCGTTCAGATAACCGAACGCATAGTTGAGCGAGTCATTATACGAGTTCAACTCCAGAGTCTTGGCGCTTTTCGGACACTTAGCGATGATAGGCTCACCGGCTTGACCGCCTTCTTCCTTATTCTGATAAGCGTTCATGAAGAATGCCTGAGCTGCATCGGCTGCCATCATCGTGGTGTCGTCGAAGAAAGCATTGACCATTCCTTGGAAATACAGCTTCTCGTTAACGGTCCATGCGGGGTTCTCTGCCAAACCGTTCTTCTCGAATCCTTTGACCGAACTACCGAACTGACGACCGGCTTCTGCGATCTCGCTCAGTTTCTCCTCCTTACCCATGTAGGCGTTGTCCAGAGCGTCAATGAACTCAGCTACTGCCTCGTCGCTGCTGTCGTTAGCCATGTAATACATCTTAATCTGCAGACCATTGAGCAGACCCACTGCATAGTTGATAGAGTCCGTTCCGTTGGTCAGTTTAACTTCTTGTGCTTTGTAACTGTTGCCGCAGGAAATCATTGCCAATGCGGCCAACAAAAAGATACTGATTTTTTTCATAAATTTATATTTCGTTATTTCGTGATTAAGTAATTACGGGATTATTCGATTCCCAAGAGTTCTACCGTGAAGATCAGGGCTGCGTACGGCGGAATAGAAGCACCTGCGCCGCGCTCTCCGTAAGCCAGTTGATACGGGATGAAGAACTTGTACTTCGAACCGATCGACATGAGTTGCAGACCTTCGGTCCAACCTTTGATCACACCGTTGAGCGGGAAGGAGATAGACTCGCCGCGTTTGTAGGAGCTGTCGAAGACTGTACCGTCAATCAGTGTGCCCTCATAGTGAACGCGAACCGTGTCGGTAGCTTTCGGTTTCTGACCCAATGACGGCTCCAATACCTCGTACTGCAAACCGCTGGCGGTCACTTTCACGCCTTCGCGTTTTGCGTTCTCGGCAAGGAATTTTTCGCCGTCTGCTTTAGCAGCTCCGGCTACTTTAGCTTCCAACTCTTGGAAGAAAGTGTTCAACACTTGTTGCGCCTCCTGATACGTGATCTTGGGCTGTGCGTGCGTCAGCACGTCTTCGATACCTGCGGCGAGATCCTGATAATTCAGTTTCTCTACACCGCTACCCATCAGATTTTGCCCCATCGAAAGGCCTAATGCATAACTAATTTTGTCCATGATAATATAATTTGTAATTTTTAATTTTTAATTTTTCATTTGCGAGAGGTATCTCGCCATGTATTTTCCGAGGATGTCGAACTCGATATTCACCACCGTTCCGGCTTCAATATACTTGAAGTTGGTGTTCTCCTCGGTGTACGGGATGATACAAACAGACACGTAGCCTTTGTCACCTTTTATGTCCGGTTCGCAGACCGTCAGACTGACACCATTGATAGTCACCGAGCCTTTGTCCACGCAGAAATAACCGCGTTCTACCATCTCTTTGGAGGTTTCGTACTCAAAGCGGTAGTACCAACTGCCGTCGGTCTCATGGGCATCGATACAAACGGCTTTCTGATCCACGTGACCCTGCACGATGTGTCCGTCCAAACGACCGCCCATCAGCATCGAGCGTTCTACATTGACATAATCGCCCACTTTCAGCAGGTCAAGGTTCGTCAGCCTCAACGTCTCCTGCATTGCGGTGACCGTATAGAGATCACCCTCGATCTTCACCACCGTCAGGCACACACCGTTGTGCGCGATGGACTGATCTATACTCAGCGCTTCCCCGAACGGGTTGCGAAGCGTGAAGTGTTTATTCGTTTGCTCGGTCTCAATCTTTACGACCTGAGCCATGGTTTCTACAATTCCTGAAAACATCTCTATAATTTTTAATTCTTAATTTTTAATTTTTAATTTCTAAAGTACTTTCCCACTACCGGTAGTCCGGAGAGCGGAAAATCCTGCCGGGTCATTACGATGAGATACAGGGCAATGAGGAGTGTCCCTATTCCCATCATTATCCACATATTGAGTGACGTGTGCAGCCGGAGAACGTAATAGATAGTCAGCAGACCCAGCGTCAGCGCCGTATAACCGCCTATTCGCTTCAAGTCATAGGGGATCGGGGCTTTTTTCTGACCGATGAAATAGGACAGGAGCATGATCACGAGATAGCAGATGAGACTACTTCCGCAACTTGCCCAATAACCGATCAGCGGCACACCGACGATCTGGATCACCAACGTGATAGCCAAACCTATCAGCGAGAAATACGCACCCCATTTGGTCTCGTCCGTCAGTTTATACCAGAACGAGAGGTTAAAATATACCCCTTGGAACACATACGTCCACAGCACTACCGGCACGATCTTCAGACCCTCCCAATACGCACTCGAAACGATGTACCGGAAGATATCCAAATAGAAAATCACGCCTAACAGGATCAGGTACGAGAAGATGATATAGTACTTCATTGCATCGGCGTACGCTTCTACGGATTGCCTGTCTTTGTGCTTCGCAAAAACAAACGGCTCGTACGCGTATCGGAAAGCCTGCGTGAACATCATCATTACCATTGCTACCTTGAAGCACGCCCCGTAGATACCGAGTTGTGCTTGCGCATCGTCGCCTGTGTACAGATACGGGAAGAGAATACGATCCAGCGTTTGGTTCATGATACCTGCGACTCCGAGTACCAACAGCGGCAGCGAATAGCGGAGCATTTCTTTTAGTACCGGTACGCTGAATTGTCCGCCTTTCGGCATTGTGAACGGCAAGAGGCAGAGCGTCTGGATCGTCGTCGCTAAGATGTTACTGAGGAAGACATAGAACACATCGTTCTTGCCCAAGACTACTAAGAAAAGGATGTTAAAACCGATGTTCAGTAGCACAAACAGCAACTTGAGTGCCGCAAAAACGATCGGTCGTTTCTGGTACCGCAAGTACGCAAAGGGGATGCACGCAAACGCATCGATAGCTACCGTCGCAAACATCATCTCCACAAACTCCGAATGGTCGGGATAACCCAGCACATTCGCTATGGGTTGATGGAAGATGATGACCAGCATAGTGAACAATGCACTGGTGCATAAAAGGGTAATAAACGCCGTCTTATACACGCTCTTCGCGTCGTAGTCCTCGCGGTTCGCAAAACGGAAGAATCCCGTCTCCATGCCGTACGTCAGGATCACCAGCAGCAATGCCGTCCAAGCATACAGGTTCGTCACAATACCATAGTCATCCGTCCGCGCTAACACGTACGTGTAGAGCGGAACGAGCAGATAGTTGAGAAACTTACCTATAATACTGCTCAACCCATAGATGGCGGTGTCCTTCGCCAAGGATTTCATCTCACTCATTGCCTGCAACACAAATTACTATTTCGCCTTTTGGCGGCGTTTGTTTGAAATGACTTATCAATTCCGTCAGAGTGCCCCGTACGGTCTCTTCGTGTACCTTACTGATCTCGCGACTCACACTTGCCTTACGCTCTTCGCCGCAAACGGCAGCCAACTGCTCAAGCGTCTTCACTAACCGGAAGGGCGACTCATAGACGATAAAGGTCTCGTCCAACTGTGCCAAGTACTGCAACCTCGTCTGACGACCTTTCTTCTGCGGCAAGAAGCCTTCGAAATAGAAGTGGTTGTTCGGCAGTCCGCTGTCCACTAAAGCAGGCACAAAAGCCGTTGCACCGGGCAAACACTGTATCTCCACACCTGCTTCTGCGGCAGCGCGTGTCAAGAAGAACCCGGGATCGCTGATAGCCGGTGTACCGGCATCGCTGATCAAGGCTATATTAGCTCCCGCTTTCAGCCGCTCCACGATGTCCGCAGAAGTCTCATGCTCGTTGAACTTATGATGGCTCTTCAGCGGTGTATGGATGTCGAAATGCTGCAACAGAATACCGCTGGTACGCGTGTCCTCCGCCAAAATCAGATCCACTGATTTCAGCGTCTCTATCGCGCGGAACGTCATGTCCTGCAGATTTCCCACCGGTGTCGGAACGATATATAACATAATTGCGAATTAGCCAAAACGGCGGTGTAAAGTCACGAGGAACTGTTGGTACGTTTTGCTCTCGGTGTCCCATTGGAAATGTTTGCCGATATACATAATCGCCTCTTCGTACGAACCCAACTCATTGATATCCGTCAACGTCCGTTGCATCAATTCGGCGTTCTGATCAAACAACTCCCGTTGGTACAAGAACCGATCGCCTAACGAGATTGCCAAACGGATATCATCTACCGACTTGCCGTACACAGCTGCTTTCGGCGAAGCCTGTTCTGCAGGTTCTTCCTTTACTGCCGGTTCCGGCTCTGCTTCAACCACAGGTTCTTTAACCATAGGTTCTTCAACAATGGGCTCAGCTACCGGTTCCGGCTCTTTAACCACTTCTTTAACCACTTCTTTGATCACTTCCACCGGTTTCTCTACCTCGACAATCTTCTCCACTACTTTCTCCACTACCTGCGGTTCCGGTTCGGGACGATTCTTGAGTTCATCCATTTCCGCCTCGAGGCTCGCCAACTCTGCTTCCAGAGTGGCGATACGTTCCTCAAGACTTTCAAAATATTTGATTACCTCTTCCATAGTTTTGACGAATGACTAACGACTAACGACCAACGACTACTTCGTAGCATCCTCCAGTTTGCCCATGATAGCGAACATGAAGATTGCTGCCACCAGACAAACACCGATGAACACGCTCCAAACGAGCCACAAAGGCAGGCTGCCCCACAGATAACCGCCGACGGATACAAGGAAATTACCCAATGCGGTAGCTACAAACCAACCGCCCATCATCATTCCTTTGTATTGCGGAGGAGCTACTTTGCTCACAAACGAGATACCCATCGGACTAAGCAACAACTCACCGAAAGTCAATACCAGATACGTCAAGATCAGCACATTGGAGTTCACGAACGTACCATCTCCGGTAACGCGTGCCAACTCCTGCTCTGTCGGGGTCAACAGACCGATCGAACAGAATGCCATCAGTCCGTAAGCTGCGGCGGCTACTAACATACCATAGGCGATCTTACGAGGCGCACTCGGCTCTTTACCTTTCGCAGCCAACGCACCGAAAATAGCCATACTAACCGGCGTCAAGGCTACTACGTAGAACGGGTTGAACTGCTGGAAAATAGGTGCGGAGATACCGATCTCTGCCGGATGATGGAAATATTTGTAAACCAATGCAACCAATACCAATACACCCACACAGCTCCAGATCATCTTTGATTTTCTCTCTCCTTCTCCAAACACACCGAACAGCGCGTATACGAGGATTGCTACCAATACCAGATTCCAGATATCAAATGCCATCGTCTGAACACCCGTTACTACCGGCGTCACGAACTCATTAGCGAAATACGTCAGCGTCAGACCGTTCTGGTGGAAAGCCATCCAGAAGAACAGCACTACCGTAAACACCAGACAGAGCGCTACAATACGTTTCTTGGTCTGCTCAGGAGTCAGTTCTACCACCTGCTGACCACTGGCTGCGGCCTGCTTAGCGGTGTTCTCTACGTGCTTGAACCAAGGACGGCAAGCATAGTAAATAGCTATACTGAATACCAGCGAAGCGCACGCTACGGCGAAGGCGAAGTGGTAACTGTCGTTCACACTGGTACCCAGACTCTCCTGAGCCCAAGCCATGATCTTCACAGCTGCTGTCGGAGCAAACATAGCACCGATGTTAATCGCCATATAGAACAGCGAGAATGCAGCGTCACGACGGTCGGCGTACTGAGGATCGTCAAACAAGTTACCCACCATCACTTGCAGATTACCTTTGAACAGACCCGTTCCGAATGAGATCAGCACTAACGCGCCGATCATGCCGGTCATCGCTACTGCGGTACTACCGTACTCCACACCTCCCATCGGGATAGCCAAAAGCACGTAGCCCAAAAACATAATGATGATACCGATCGTCACGCACTTACCGTAACCGATCTTGTCGGCTAAAATACCTCCAATCAAAGGCAAGAAGTACACGAAAGCCAAAAACGTGGCATAAATAGTGCCTGCCGCAGATGCGGACAGACCGAAATTGGCGCGCAGGAACAGCGCAAACACGGCTAACATCGTGTAGTAGCCGAATCGCTCGCCTGTGTTCGCCAATGCGAGCGCAAATAATCCTTTTGGTTGATTCTTAAACATAAACTATAATTTTAAATTGATAATTCACAATGTACAAAGGGCTTATGGAGTTTGGTACGGACTATTGAGATACGTACGGACTTTTCAGTTTGTACAAAACCCTATAGAACGCTTTGTTAATTTTTAATTCTTAATTTTTAATTTTCAATCACCTCACACCATCCGTGCTTATCCTCTGCTCTTCCGTACTGTATATCCTTCAGCGCGTGGTAGAGTTTCGTCAGCACCGGTCCCGGTTCGTCGCTCAAGTGATAAATCCGGTTGTTCTCGGGGTCAATCACCTTATCAATCGGACTAATTACGCACGCTGTTCCGCAGGCTGCGGCCTCGCTCATCTCGCTTAACTCCTCTAACCGAATATGCCTTCTCGTCACTTTCATTCCCAAATCCTTTGCCAAGGTCATCAGACTGTCATTCGTGATACTCGGCAAAATAGCGCTACTCCGCGGAGTCAGATACTCGATCTGAGACTCCCCTCCTTTTAGGGAGGGGTTGGGGGTAGGCTTCTTTATCCCAATAAAATTCGCAGCCGAACACTCATCAATATACCGATGATATTTGGCGTCGAGGAACAGACAGTCCATGCCTTGCGCATGTGCCGGTTCGGTCGCACGGAACGATGATGCGTAGTTACCGCCCACTTTGAATGTTCCCGTTCCATAAGGCGCCGCACGATCCACATGCCTGTTCACCACAAACGTCGTGCAGTGGAACTTACCCGGGTAGTACGGACCGATTGGTGAAGGGATCACTATAAACTCAAAATCTCTTCCCGGTCCGACACCCAGACGCGGTGTGGTGCCGATCAGTAAGGGTCGGAAATACAAGGTAGCCCCTGTTCCGTAAGGCGGCAGAAAATCCATGTTTTTCTCCAACGCTAACCGGATCGCTTTGCCGAATAACTCCTCCGGCACAGGCGCCATATACAGTCCCTCGGCGCTCTTCGCCATGCGTTTGGCGTTCTCTCGCCAACGGAAGATACGGATCTTACCGTCCACTCCGCGGAACGCTTTCAACCCCTCGAACGCCTCCTGTCCGTATTGCAGACAAGTAGCCGATACATGCAAATGCAGGAACTTGTCTTTAGTAGCGTACGGTTCCTCCCATTTGCCATCATGATACGCTGAGCGAACAATAAAATCCGGCTCAGTGTAATGAAATCCTAATTTACTCCAATCAATATTCATTTTCAAATATTCAAATCTTCAAATCATCAAACAGCGTGTCTAACACGCTCAACTCCGTTTGCCACGGATGTTTGTCTGTCCAAATCTGTCCGCTCCAGTCCTCTGTACGGCTTTTGACTTTTGACTTTTGACTTTCGACTAATGTCGGCCTTTCCCGTTTTATCAGCGAGGCGAGCGTCGCATTCATCTCGTCGTTCAGGTCCAACAACCACTTGTACTCCTTCTCGTAGAACGGCTTGAGGTAGTCCGCGAAATACAGAAAGTAAGGTGTGTGTTGGTATGTGCTGACAAGGGTAATCCAGTGTTGATGTTGCCATCGAGTCTGGTAACTGATCTCGATGTCGCGCGTCAACTGTTTGTGTTCCACTTTCTTCATCGGTATCGTCAGTCGCACTAACTCGCCTTTGGCGTCGCGGATGAGTGCCCGATTGCGAAACGTCTGTTTCTCAAACGTCTCCATCTGCTCAATCCTTGCCGGCTCGCTCATCAGTGTCTCCATATACGACCTCGGCGGCAAATATGCTGTGGGTAGTACCATAACAATTTAACGTTTGGTTGCAAACCAAACCATTTTAACTCTTTAACTCTTTAACGTTTGGCATTCATGCCAAGCCTGTTCCAGCGAATAGAATGTGTGTCTTTATCCAAACTCAGCCAAATAAACACAGGTCGTCCTACTATATGATCCTCCGGCACAAAGCCCCAATAACGGCTGTCCGCACTATTATGCCTGTTGTCGCCTTGCATCCAGTAATAATCCATCTCAAACTCATATTCCTCTCCTACATGCATCGGTTTGAACTCATAGGCGTCCGCTATGCGTTTATAGACCCGGTAGTTCTCCTCGGTAATCATGATCTTATCCCCTTTGCGCGGAATATAAATCGGTCCGTAGTTATCCCTCGTCCACGAGTTATGTCCGAGCGGATAGACATCTCCGCCTCGCTCTTCCGGCTCTACAATCATCGCTACCACATGCGGGTTCTTCTCTAACTCCGCCTTCATCTCCTCGGTCAACGGAAAATGCCAAGTCTGTGCATCTACCTGTATCCGGTCTGCTACGCTGATACCCACTTTCTCCAAGTATTTCCCACCGAACACGTGTCCGTCTGTCCGTACTAAGTAGTTCAACTGCAAACCCTCTCTCTCCGGCTCACGGACCCACGTTGCTTTCGACTTTTGACTTTCGACTTTCGACTTCGTATAAACGACATTGTCGATTATACGCAAACTGTCTCCCGGCTCGCCCACACAACGCTTCACGTAGTTCTCTCTTCTGTCCACAGGACGCACGACGATCTCGCCGAACACATCCTTCCGGCTCTTCACCAACGCCTCGCCGTAGTAATGTTTGAGGGTATAGTAATCCGGATTCTGCATCTTCGTGCAAACGGTATCTCCTGCCGGAAAATTAAACACCACAATATCGCCTTTCTTCGGACTTGTCCAACCTTTGAGACGCTTGTACTCCCAATGCGGCTTGTCTAGATAACTCTTTCCGCCGCCTAACCATGCCGGCATCGTGTGTTGTACCAACGGCATGCTCAGCGGAGTCTGCGGCACACGGGCTCCGTAAGCCATCTTGCTTACGTACAGGAAATCTCCGACCCGCAAACTCTTCTCCAAACTCGAACTCGGAATCTGATAGTTCTGAAAAATATAGATATTGATAAAATACACCGCCACTAACGCAAACAAAATCGCGTCTATCCAGCTGAACAAAGTGTACAGAAACGCATTGCCTGCTTTTGACTTTTGACTTTCGACATTCGACTCTTCCGGCTTGTATTTCTTCCACCATCCGTAGTTGATATACTTTGTGGTGAACATATCCGCCACAAGTGGTAGCAGCACGAGCCAACCCAGACTCTTCCAATCACCCCATGCTACCCAAACCACGAATGCTACGTATAGCGAACACCAAATGCCTGCGCGGATCCATCCTCCGCGTGTCACTTCTGCTATCCTGTCTTTGAAACTTTTCATCTTGCTATATAATTTTTGCTCTTTTATATAGTATTATATACTATGTATATAATACAGAGCGTTTAAAACTTTAGTGATTCCTTATATATTCCTTAATGATTCCTTATATATTAACCTTGGTACCTGCAACCCGCCAGCATCCCAGGTCCTATGTGTAACAGTTTAACAGTTTAACGGCTTAACAGTTTAACAATCTAAACCCTCTGCGGCTAAGACTGCTCCCAATGCAAACCCTCTGCGACCCTTAGCGATGTGGGTAATAACGATCGTATCTTCCTCGCTATCCCATTTCACCTCATGCGTCCCCGGCACTTCTCCCTCACGAATGGATTCAATTTTTAATTCGTAATTTTTAATTTTTAATTTATCTTCTATCTGCTCTGCTAAGGTCTTTGCCGTTCCGCTCGGCTTATCGAGTTTGTGAATATGGTGCGTCTCGGTGATAGAAGGCGTGTATTGCGGCTGCTCGGACATTTTTTCGGCTAACAGTTGGTTGATGTCGAAGAAGATATTCACGCCCACAGAGTAGTTACTGCTCCATACAAGCATCACTTTGCCTTCCTCGTTCCGGATGACAACTTTATTGCCTTCAATTTTTAATTTATAATTTTTAATTTTTAATTCTTCCGGCTTCCACCCCGTGGTGCCGGAGATAACCGGCACACCTTGCGCCCACGCTGCGCGGATATTTGCCTCCGCTGTCGCCGGCGTCGTAAACTCAATCGCTACGTCGGCTTCCTTCAGGTCGAAAGCATCGCCTGCATCAATCCGCGCGACCACTTGGTGTCCGCGCTCAAGGGCAACTTCTTCAATCATGTGCCCCATTTTTCCGTATCCGATGATTGCTATCTTCATGTTCTTATATCTGTCTTCTTTGGTTCTTATATCTGTCTTCTTTTGTTTTTATATATCCGCCAAACTTGGCGTGATCCCCTTTTTGTATCACGCGCTATATATGCGCGCATATCAAAAAAGCGTGCAAAGTTACAAAAAAAAACGTACATATACAAGTATATGTATAAAAAAGAGCGCCGAAACGCTCCTTTTCTCTCTTTTCCGTCAATTTTTCTACATCAATGTGTATTTTTTATCCACTTCTTTGGGTCTATTTTTGTTCCGTCCGGCAAAACAGGCTTGCTCAGCACGCGTACCCAACTCGGTCTTCCTTCGGATTTGTCCTGCGACTTGTACTCATAGCTGTTCGGACACGGATCATCCGCATTGTATCCCTCTTTGTCCTTCACCAAACCCAATGAC
>JAFXWI010000083.1 GCA_017542915.1 Paludibacteraceae bacterium | reverse complement strand
GCATCGAACAGTTTCGGTCACTTGCAACGCAGCCGTTTGGAGCAAGCAGGTATCCTGCATTTCTTTGAAGACACGTATATATCGATGGATATAGGTTACGACAAACCCGATGTTCGTTTCTATGAAGAGGCATTGCGTCGGTGTCAACTCAAGCCCTCGGAAGTGCTGATGGTCGGAGACTCGATGACCACGGACATCATCGGTGCGCAGAATGCGGGTTTAGCGACTGTCTTTTTCTCCCGTCGTGGGGACGCTTTGCCGGAGGATCTGTCCCGTTCTAACCTCATCGTCATCACCTCCCTGCCTGAGTTATTGCAGTACGTGTGAGTCGTTCAGCATTTTGTACAAGATCTCAATGGGATGATAAGCTTGTATGCCGGTCCCGTCCAGTATCTGTGTGCGGCACGAGACACCCGGAGCAGCAATAAAGACCGGATGATCGATTGTGTGGGCTTTGACAGCTTCGCGAACGGCAGGGAAAAGGATCATCTCACCGATAGCAAGGGAGGTCTTGTAGTGTGCTTTCTCGTATCCGAACGAACCTGCCATACCGCAGCAACCCGAAGGAATCACATGCACTGTGGCGTTCTCCGGCAGGTTGAGCAACGCAGCGGTTTTCTCTATTCCTACCAAGGCTTTCTGATGGCAATGCCCATGAAGCCAAATCTCCGCTTTCATGTCGCTGAAAGCCTCTTTATGGATTCGTCCGGCTTCCACTTCCCGCATCAGAAACTCATCGAAGAGCAGGCAGTTTTGTCCTAATCGCTTTGCCTCCTCACGATAACTATCGCTCACAATGTCCGGATACTCGTCCCGGAAGGTGAGGATGCACGAAGGCTCGATACCGACAAGCGGTGTCTCTGCTGTGATCAGGTCTTTGAGCAGACGGATGTTCTTCTCTGCGAACTGTTTGGCTTGACGCAGGCACCCTTTGGAGATAGCGGCTCTTCCGCTCTCCGTATGTCTCGGGATGATCACCTCGTAGCCCAAACGGTTCATCAGCTCAATGAACGTCTGAACCAAGCTTGGTTCATTATACCGCGTGAACTCATCGAGGAAAAGATAAATTTTGGATGTATGAAGGAAGGATGTATGATGTAAGGATGTATGATGGATTAGCGGTATATGCCTCTCCGGAGCAAAGCCCACTATCTTTTTGAGAAGGGTAGAGGTGAGTTTGTTCGATGCAAAGAAATTGTATATATGCGGTACCAAGGAGCCTAAACGTTGAACGGATGCGTTGTTCGCTATCATCCATGTGCGCAAGGGAGTACCTTCTTCGTCGTAGATGCGTTGCAGGGCTTCCGCTCTCATGCGGGTCATGTCGACACCCGAAGGACACTCTTTTCGGCAGGCTTTGCAGGCGAGACAAGAGAGTAGCACCTCTTTTACTTGTTGTATTTCGTCCTTCGTCCTCTGTCTTTGGTCTTTGGTCAAGAACTCCCTCAACACATTTGCTCGTGCTCTGGTGGTCTGCAACTCATCGCGGCTCGCTTTGTAGGTCGGACACATCGTACCGCCTATGACTTGCGACTTACGGCAGTCTCCGGCACCGTTGCATTGTTCCACACGGCAGAGCAGCTCATCGCCTGTCTTCGAACGGTCGGCACGCAGGTACTCGTCCATCTTAGGCGTGTCAACGATCTTATGGGGATTGAAGATATTATCTTGGTCCCAGCAGTATTTGACCTGCCGCATCAGTTCGTAGGTCTCTTCGCCGTACTGCAGCGGTATGAACTCGCCTCGCAACCTCCCGTCTCCGTGTTCGCCGCTGATAGTACCTCGGTGTTTGCGCACAAGGAGAGTCGTCTCGTGAGCGATGGTTCGGAAGAGCTGTTTGCCTTCCTTGGTCTTGAGGTTTAAAATCGGACGCAGGTGAAGCTCGCCTGTACTGATGTGTCCGTAGAAGACGCATGAGGTACCGAGTCGCTGTAGCATCTCCCGAAAATCCTGCATGTAAGCAGGCATACGAGAGGGGGCTACGGCGGTGTCTTCGATCACACCGGTCGGTTTGGCATCGCCTTTCATGCGGCTTAAAATACCGAGTCCGGCTTTGCGCAGGTTCCACACCTTGGCTACGTCGCTTCCATAGACCCGTGTGCAGAGGGTGACGAGACCGGTGGCTGACAGCGCTTTCTCCATCGCTTCGGCTTGCCGGTCTAAGTCCTCACGTGTCTCGCTTCGTAGTTCGGCTATCAGGAGAGCCGCAGGGTCGCCTTGTACGAAGAAACGCTCTACGGAAGGGGTCTGTTTGCTGAGTTCCAATATCTCACCGTCCATCAGTTCGATAGCCGTCGGGTGTTGCGCCAAGGCGGTCAGATTCGCTTCAAAAGCGGCGTCTATACTCACGCAATGCGCGCAAACGACCATCACTTCTTTAGGCGGCAGGGGGTCTAACGACACCTTGATCCGCGTCAGAAAAGCGAGTGTACCTTCGCTTCCTGCGATTAGTCGGCAGAGGTTGATAGAACCATCTTGGATAATATCTTCTATCGTCTCGTCTATAGCATATCCGCAGCTGCGGCGTGTGAGCTCTTTATCTGGATAAGTCTCTTCGATGAGCTGCCGCGTCTTCTTGTCTTTTGCCCAACGGATCAACTGTGCGTAGATACGTTCTTCCAAAGGTTTGGTATCGGTTTCCTCTTCCCAAAACGCGTTGCCGAACCGCTCTTCGAGTTCCGCGAGGGTGTATTTCTGGAAATGCACCTTGCTGCCATCAGCGAGGATGCCATCGGCTTCTAATACGTGCGGGCGCGTGCTTCCGTATATTAAGGAGTGCGTTCCACAGGAGTTATTGCCCACCATACCGCCGATGCAGCATCGGTTCGAAGTGGAGGTCTCGGGGCTGAAAAAGAGTCCGTATGGCTTGCAGGCGATGTTCAGCTCGTCGCGTACCACACCGGGTTCTACCAAGGCGTAGCGTTCCTCGGCGTTGATCTCCAAGATCCGGTTCATATGCTTACTGATGTCCGCTACGATACCGTTGCCAACGACCTGTCCGGCGATGGACGTACCACCTGCACGAGCGATGAGGTTCGTGTGGCGACAACGGGCTTCGTCTATCAGCCTCACGATGTCATCCTCGTCCTTGGGGTAAGCAACCCCGTACGGGATCTCGCGGTACACGCTCGCATCCGTCGCGTACGCTATCTTATGCAAACTATCAGTTAGTATTTCCATTGTCAAGTCTTAGCTCAATGCTTTCTGTATTTAACATAATTCCTCAATTATTGTTCATCACAAATTAGCGTACAAAGGTACTACAAAAATCGCATATATGCAAATATTCGGTTTTTTTTCGTCCAATAAAATGAAATTTTATGGATAAAATGGGTAAAAGAGGCCTTTGTGTTCGTGAAAAAAAGGAAACAAGCTTTGAGGGGATTCGTGCGGCGGGAACAGGAGAAATCGTAGGAGAAGACACCTCTCTGAAAAGGGCGCTTTTTAAAATTGAAAATATGGCTATTTTTAGACGCTTTGAAATCGGCTGTAATTAGTTGTAAATGTGGTTATTATGGCGGTATAATTAGTAGCATTGTCTAGGATGCCTACTTTCCGGTATCTATCTACTCTATATCCGGTCTCGGAGAGAGCCCTTTTGGCATTCCGAAGGAGGGTAAGAGAAATGAACAGAAGCGGAAGTCAAATGCCCTTCTGAAACTCTCTACATTGTAAAAAAAATGTGCGCTTTAGAGCTAAGAGCAAGAAAAAAAATATAGTTTCCATTTAGAAACGCAATTTTTAGACTAGTATTAATAGTAGTCTCTATCCCTGTTTCGGGTTCCGGAACAGGGATAGAGGGACCAAAAATTAAGAAAAGTTTGACAGCAATGCAGAAAAAACGGGAAAGATTTG
>JAFXWI010000082.1 GCA_017542915.1 Paludibacteraceae bacterium | reverse complement strand
CTTCTTCCGCCATAAAGATGTATTTTGCCATCGGTTTTCAAATTTGCGTGCAAAGTTACAAAAAATAATTGAATTTGGAAAATGAAGAAGCAAAATTTTGCATTTTTTGTGTATTTTAGCTCAGAAAAAGCCCCTCTACCCCACAAATTTGCATAAAATTGCGTTTTTTTGATAAATTTTGCCTCTAAAATTTGCGTATATCAAAAAAAAGCAGTACTTTTGCACCCGCTTTCGTCCAAAAGCGAAATCGAAGGGACATTGGGGTCCCCGAAAATTTCCAATTTTTGGGGAGAGCGAGAGCACGGCGAAGATTCACATGAGTTACGCAGTAACGAATCGTATTGAGCCGTCGCTCGCGCGACGGGCCGGTTGGATGAGCGACTTAGTCAGCGGTCTGCAAAACCGTTCAGAGCGGTTTGACTCCGCTACCGGCCTCTAAGAGCCGCCCGACCAAGGGTGGCTCTTTTTAGTTGAGAGTTTATAGTTGATTGTTGAGAGAAGTATTTTAGTAGAAAGTTTGAAGTTTCATGGACTCTGTCATTAAGGACATAACGGAACAGGAGTACAAATACGGCTTCACCACCGATGTGGAAACCGATATTGTACCGGCTGGACTGAACGAAGACATCGTTCGGCTTATCTCTGCGAAGAAACACGAACCCGCGTGGCTCCTTGAGTTCCGACTCAAAGCTTTCCGCAAATGGCAGACGATGCAAGTCCCCACTTGGGCGCACCTCGACATCCCCGAGATCGATTTTCAAGCTATCTCCTATTACGCTGCCCCAAAAACGAAGGTCAAACCTTCAAACCCTCAAACAGCCGAAGGCTCACAAACAGTCGATGAAATCGACTCTGAGATCATGAAGACCTTCGACAAGCTCGGTATTCCCTTGGAAGAACGGGCTGCGTTGGCAGGTAACATGGCGGTGGATGCCGTCATGGACTCCGTCTCCGTCAAAACGACTTTCCGCGAGACCCTCGCAGAGAAAGGTATCATCTTCTGCTCCATCTCCGAAGCCGTACGAGAGTACCCCGACCTCGTTCAGAAATACCTCGGTTCAGTCGTTCCGCCCACCGATAATTTCTATGCGGCGCTCAACTCCGCCGTCTTCTCCGATGGTTCGTTTGTCTATGTGCCCAAAGGCGTTCGTTGCCCCATGGAACTGAGCACCTATTTCCGCATCAACGCCGGAAACACAGGTCAGTTTGAACGCACGCTTCTCATAGCCGACGAAGGCGCGTATCTCTCTTATTTAGAGGGATGTACAGCCCCGATGCGTGACGAGAACCAACTCCATGCTGCTATCGTCGAGATCATCGTTCACAAAGACGCCGAAGTCAAATACTCCACCGTCCAGAACTGGTATCCGGGAGACAAAAACGGCAAAGGCGGTATCTATAATTTCGTTACCAAACGCGGTATCACCCACGAGAACGCACGGCTCTCTTGGACGCAGGTTGAGACCGGTTCCGCGATCACGTGGAAATACCCGTCTTGTATCCTTCGCGGAGACAACTCCACGGCGGAGTTTTACTCGGTAGCGCTCACCAATAACTACCAGCAGGCTGATACCGGCACGAAGATGATCCATATTGGCAAGAACACCCGTTCGCGTATCGTCTCCAAAGGTATCTCTGCCGGACATAGCCAGAACGCGTACCGCGGACTCGTCAAGATGGGTGTTCACGCCGAGAACGCGCGTAACTACAGTCAATGCGACTCGCTCCTCTTGGGCGATCAATGCGGCGCGCACACCTTCCCGGATATGATCATCTCCAACCCCACAGCGACCGTCGAACACGAAGCTACGACTTCCAAGATCAACGAAGACCAGCTCTTCTACTGCCAGCAACGAGGCATCTCCCTCGAAGACGCCGTCGGTCTCATCGTCAACGGCTACGCCAAGGAAGTCATGGACAAACTGCCCATGGAGTTCGCCGTCGAAGCGCAAAAACTCCTGCAAGTCTCCCTCGAAGGCTCGGTGGGATAAACTTCTAAGTACAAAATCGATGATTTACTCCAAATCGATGTGCTCTGCTTGCACCTTTGAATCCAAGAAAAGCGACGCGGATTGCGCAAAACGGTCGGCATTCTCCGTCGTCTGATAAGCACAAGTGCCGCCTAAACTCAACTGCTCGCGGTACTCCGGATGACGCTTCAAATAGTCCTTCAGGCTCTCCGCCACTAATGTTCCTTGCGAAATGATCTGAATATGTTCGGTATGAATCGCTACCGGAAACTCCGACTCCTCAATCTCCTCGTGATAGCGAAGCCAACCTTCAATCTTCTCTTTCAAAAGCGGATAGTGCGTACAACCCAAAACCAAGGTATCTATTTGCGGATCTTTCGACAAGATCTCACGCAGATACTTCCCCACAAAAAACTTCGCTCCATCGCTATGATGTTCCCCTGCTTCAATCAGCGGAACCCACATCGGACAAGCCTGCTGAGTGACAACAAGACCATCAGCCAATTTCTCCAATTCCAACACATAGCTCTCGGAACTTACCGTTGCCGGAGTTGCCAAGATCCCCACATGACCGGTCTTTGTAATCCCGGGCACAGCTTCGACCGTCGGACGAATGACTCCAAGCACGTTGTGCTTAGGAGATTTGAGATTTCTCTGCCACAAGGGCGCGATTAACTTCGTTTTTGAGATTTGAGATTTGAGATTTATCTCCGGCAGATCCCGCTGCTGAATCGTCCTCAACGCCTTCGCACTGGCGGTATTGCACGCCAAGATAACCAACGCACAATCCTGCTCAAACAGGTACTTCACCGCCTGAAGCGTATACCGATAAATGACATCGAACGAGTGCGTGCCGTAAGGCGCACGCGCATTGTCTCCTAAGTACAAATAATCATACTCAGGTAACACTCGGCGGATCTCTCTCAAAATCGTCAATCCACCATAACCACTATCAAAAATACCTATTTTCGCCATTTTCGACTGCAAAGGTACTGCTTTTTTCTCATATTTGCAAATTTTTGGCACTATAATGGCATATTTTTTGCAAAAAACGGTTAAAAACCTTGCATATATCAAAAAAATGTTGTATCTTTGCACGCTAAATTGTAATTTATTACAAAACTGCACAAGAAGAACACCTTTATTGTTGAACAAAAACATAAAAATATACGTATATGAAATTCAATGTATCGAGTTCTAAACTCTTCTCGCAATTACAGGCAGTTAGCCGCGTAATTAACAACAAAAATGCGCTGCCCATTTTGGACGACGTACTGTTTGACCTGTCGGGCAACGAGTTGACATTAACCGCTTCGGACGGTGAGACCACTATCCGTACTTCCATCGAGGTGGACAACGTAGAGGGAGCAGGCAAAGTAGCTTCTGCTGCCAAACTGCTGTTGGAGACCCTCAAGGAGTTCAGCGAGCAACCCCTTGCTTTCACCATTGATGAGAACAACTTCGCAGTAAGCATGGTGAGCCAGAACGGTACTTATTCGTTCGTTGGCGTCAACGGCAACGAGTATCCCGAGATGCCGGCTGCAGAGGCTGACGCTCGTTCGATCGCTATGCCGGCAAACATCCTGCAAAGCGCCATCGAGAAGACCATCTTCTGCACGGCTGACGACGATCTCCGTCCGGTGATGAACGGTATCTTCTTCGACATCGCTGAGGACAAAGTGACCATGGTCGCTACCGATGCTCACCGCCTCGTTCGTTATACCAACACCGGCGTTCAATCAGGAGTTGCTGCCAGCTTCATCCTGCCTAAGAAACCCGCCGGTCTCCTCAAGAACCTCTTGGCGAAAGAGGAAGAAGAAGTCAAAGTGACTTTCGGCGCTAAGAACGCACGCTTCGAGTTCGGCAGCACGATCATCGTTTGCCGTCAGATTGAGGGACGTTTCCCGAACTACAACGCTGTCATCCCGCAGGGCAACCAGAACGTAGTGACCGTAGATCGTCAGACCATCATCAATGCCTGCAAACGTGTAGCTGTCTTCGCTAACAACGGAACCGCACAGCTGCGTCTGGCACTTAGCGAGAACCAGATCAAGATCTCCGCTCAGGACATCGACTTCTCCACCAGCGCAGAGGAGACCATCAGCTGCGATTATAACGGCACTCCGATGGCTATCGGCTTCAAAGCACCGTTCCTCATCGACCTGCTCGGCTCCATCGCAAGCGCAGATGTACAGCTCAAACTCGCTGATCCCGCTCGTGCAGGACTCATCCTGCCGGTAGAGAATGTTGAGAACGAAGACATCCTCATGCTTCTCATGCCGATGCTCTTGAATGATTAAGTACTAACGTAAAAAACGTTATATATGTACCGCAAATTATCGCAACAGGAGATTGCGCAACTGGAGAGCCAAGGGTGTAAAGCCACCAATTGGGAGGACGTCGAAGTAGCAGAAGGCTTTGATGCACGCTTCGTACGTCACACCAATTTCTCGGGACACAACCGCTTGGGCGTTTACGGCAAAGAGAGAGAACTGCCCGGAGGTATCAAGATCCACACGGGTATCTATCACGCGATGCTGCATAACTGCGAAGTGGGCAACGAGGCGCACCTCTACAATATCCATAACTACATCGCCAACTACTATATCGGCGACAACACCTGTATCGAGAACGTCAACGCTATCCTCGTCGATGGTACCAGCACGTTCGGAAACGGAGTGCGTGTACCGGTTATGAACGAAGGAGGCGGACGGGAGATTCCCATCTTCAATGAACTGAGCGCAAGTCTCGCATATATCCTCACCCTCTACCGTCATCGGCCTAAGATGATCCAAGAGTTAGAGAGACAGATCGAAGCGTACGCTCAGGAACAGGCTTCCGACCATGGATATATAGGTTCCAATGTGCGCATCCTCAACTGCGGTAGTATCAAGAACGTCAAGATCGGCGATTATGCCGAACTGACCGGTGTCAGCCGCCTCAAGAACGGAACCATCAACTCCAACGAAGCAGCTCCTGTGCATCTGGGAAGCGGCGTCAAGTGTACCGATTTCATCATCGCCTCAGGCGTAGAAATAGGCGACTCGACTTTGGTGGACAAGTGCTTCGTGGGACAAGGCTGTATCTTCGATAAACACTACTCGGCAGGCGAGAGTCTTTTCTTCTCCAACTGCCAAGGAATGCACGGAGAAGCCTGTGCGATCTTCGCAGGTCCTTACACGGTGACCCACCATAAATCGACCCTCCTCATTGCAGGAATGTTCTCGTTCCTCAATGCCGGTTCGGGTTCGAATCAGTCGAACCACATGTACAAACTGGGTCCTATTCACCAAGGTATAGCGGAGCGTGGCGCAAAGACGACCAGCGACAGTTATCTTCTCTGGCCTTCCAAAGTGGGAGCTTTCTCCCTCGTCATGGGACGACACACCCACCACGCGGACACCTCCGACCTGCCTTTCTCGTATCTCATTGAGAACAACTCCGAGAGTTACCTCGTGCCGGGCGCTAACCTGCGAACCGTGGGTACGATCCGTGACGCACAGAAATGGCCGAAACGTGATAACCGCAAAGATCCGCATAAGCTCGATCTCATCAACTTCAACCTCCTCAGCCCCTATACGGTACAGAAGATGTGGCGGGGACGCGAAGTGCTGGACGAACTCCAAGCACTCAGCGGCGAGAACACCGAAGTGTACGGCTACAAGAACTGTAAGATCCGCAACTCCTCGCTTCGTCACGGACGCGAGTTATACACCATCGGCATCCAGAAATTCTTGGGTAACAGCCTTATCAGCCGTCTGGAGCAAAGCGAATGGTCAACCATTGACGAACTCCGTGCAGCCCTTCGTCCCGACTCTCCTGTCGGACTCGGAAGTTGGGTCGATATGGCAGGTCTCTTGGCACCCAAGGGCGAAGTGAAACTGCTCTTGGACGACATCGAGAGCGGAAGCCTCACCCTCGAAGAGATACAAGCTCGTCTTGTAGAGATGCACGCTAACTACTACTCGTACGAGTGGACTTGGGCATTGGACAAACTGGAGAAAGTGTGGGGTTGCGACGTTGATCACGTCACCTTGGAGCAGGTTCGCAAAGCCGTAGAAGATTGGAAAACAGCGGTAGTAAGCCTCGATAAGATGGTCTATAACGATGCCCGCAAAGAGTTTGACCTCAACAGCCAGACAGGTTTCGGTGTCGATGGAGACCGTGAACAAGCGGAAGCCGACTTCGAAGAAGTACGCGGTTCGTTTGAGTCCAACTCTTTCGTCAAAGCCGTCCTCGAGCACATCGAGAAAAAAACTGCGTTGGGAGATAAAATTTTAGAAAAACTCTCCAAAATAAAATAAATCTTCAAATCCTCAAATCTTCAAATCTCCAAATGAGCGAAGCGAAACTCACCATCTTAGGATGCGGCAGTGCAAAGCCAACCAAGACCACTTCCCCTTCCGGGCAGTTGGTCGAGTTGTGCGATAAGTCTTTCCTCGTCGATTGCGGCGAAGGAGTACTGCTGACGATGCAGCGACTCGGTGTACACACCGGGCGGCTGTATAACATCTTCATATCCCATCTGCATGGTGATCATTGCTTCGGACTCATCGGTCTGCTCACCACGCTTGGCATGCTCAAAAGGACGCAACCGATGCACATATATGCGCATCCCGACTTGGAGAAACTGCTCACGCCGCTCTTGAACTATCATGCCAACGATCGGCTATACGACATCATCTTTCACCACATCAACCCGCGCAAACACGAGGTGATCTTCGAGGATCGCACCGTCTCTGTAGAGACGATCCCGCTCAAACATGGCGTACCGACCTGCGGATTTCTCTTCAAAGAGACCCACCGCGTCAAGAACGATGATGGCACTTTCGACCATGTCACCCGCAAACGCTACGCCTATTGCTCGGACACCATGTATAGCGAGAAGATCATCCCCATCATCGAAGGAGTCGAAACGCTTTACCACGAGTCCACGTTCCTGCAATCCATGGCGGCACGCAGCAAAGAGGTGCAACATTCCACCGCAGCGGACGCAGCCACTATCGCTCAGAAAGCCAAGGTCGGCAAGCTCATCCTCGGGCACTACTCCGCACGTATTGAAGATCACTCCCTCTTCCTTGCCGAAGCCAAACCCATTTTTGACAACACCCTCCTCGCAGAGGAAAATAATGTGATACAATTATGAAAAAAATCTATTTCTTCTTATTGGGCATCGTTGCCCTGATGCTTGCATCCTGCGATGAAAGTGCAGACATGACAGTGACTAACAAAAGCCGGTATTACGCCATCATCTATATCGATGATGTACAAAAGGCAGAATTGAATGCCGGTCGTACCACCGAAGTGACCATCAAGAAAGCAAACAAAAAGCACGATGTCAAGGTGACGCTTCATGAGTACTCCGATGACACTCATTATTACATCAACCCCACCAAAACATACGAGACCTCGGAGAGATTTAAGTGGACTTATGACTACGAACTCGTTATCACCAACACGAGCGTAACACTTAGAGAATCAGACATCTAAGAACCCTTAATTCTGAATTCTGAATTCTGAAATCTTAATTCTTAATTAATGGCAAAGCCAACGATTCAATATGTCTGTTCGTCCTGCGGTGCAAAAGCTCCGCAGATGTTGGGTCGTTGTCCGGTCTGCGGAGAATGGGGCACGTACGAGGAGGAAGTCGTACAAAGCGGGCTGTCAACCAAGCGCTCTGTCAGCGCACGAGGTATAGGCGAATCCGTTCTTCCTAAACGTCTTCAAGACGTCGAAGCCACGGAAGAGATGCGAATTGACATGCTGAACGGTGAGTTCAACAGGGTCTTAGGCGGCGGTTTAGTGCCGGGTAGTCTTGTGCTGCTCGGCGGTGAACCCGGTATCGGCAAATCGACCCTCGCTCTCCAAGTGTTGATGCAGCAAGGCGAACGAAAGACCCTCTATGCCTCCGGCGAAGAGTCTGTCAGACAACTCAAACTGCGTGCAGAGCGGCTCGCCGGAAACGCCGAAAACCTCTTCATCTCGTCCGAGACTTCACTCGAACGGATCTTAGACCAAGTCAAAGAACTCGAACCCGAGATAGTGGTCATCGACTCTATCCAGACCATCGGAACAGAAGCCGTTGAAGCGACCATCGGCAGCCTCTCGCAAGTACGCGAATGTGCCGCACGGATCATGGAGTTCGCCAAGACGCGCAACATCCCCTTTATCATCATCGGACATATTAACAAAGAGGGCTCCTTGGCAGGTCCCAAAGTACTGGAGCACATCGTCGATACCGTCCTTCAGTTCGAGGGCGATCAGCAGTATATGTACCGCATCCTCCGCGCACAAAAGAACCGTTTCGGTTCAACCTCCGAAATAGGCATCTACGAGATGCGGCAGAACGGTCTGCGCGAAGTCACCAACCCCTCCGAACTGCTTCTCTCCACAGCTCGCGAAGGGCTCTCCGGCATCTCCATAGCCGCAGCTGTCGAAGGCGTACGACCTTTCCTCATCGAAGTGCAAGCACTCGTCTCTTCCGCTGCTTATGGTACGCCCCAACGCTCCTCAACCGGCTTTGACGGCAGACGGCTCAACATGCTCCTCGCCGTCTTGGAGAAACGTGTGGGCTTCAAACTGCTCCAAAAAGATGTCTTCCTTAACATCGCCGGAGGACTCAAAGTGCAAGACCCTGCCATCGACTTAGCCGTCCTCGCTGCCGTTCTCAGCAGTAACATGGACATCGCCCTCGATGCCGGTACATGCCTCTGCGGTGAGGTCGGTCTTGCTGGCGAGATTCGTCCCGTCAACCGCATCGAACAGCGCATCTCCGAAGCCCAGAAATTAGGCTTCCGACGCATTCTTATTCCTGCCGACCAAAAGGTCGATTCCAAACACTACTCTATCGAGATCGTACCCGTAAAAAAGGTCACAGACGCCTTCAGACTGCTCATAAAAGGCTA
This sequence comes from Paludibacteraceae bacterium, assembly GCA_017542915.1. The sequence continues at coordinate 18,128 of JAFXWI010000082.1, read as the reverse complement.
AAAAGTAGCAAAAAAGTGCTTTTTTTCTTGCATATGTGAGAAAAAATGTGTACCTTTGCACGCTTATTTTGTGAACATGCCCAAAAAGTGTCTAAATATATGCCTTTTATTTATGCTCGCGTGTGCGAGTATAAGTGCCTATGCGCAGAGCGCAGGAACGCAACAACCGTTCCTGTGCGAGCTCGGTATTCAGGCGGGTTGCGGATACTATGTCGGCGATGCCGCAAATCATATTTTCCTGCGTCCGCGTGAGGCTTACGGCATCCATTTCCGCTATAAGTTCACCAAGCGCTGGGCTATTCAAGCGAAAGTGTCCGGACAACGGATCACCGCCAACGACTATACTATCCGCGGCGAGAAGCTCGACACCAAATGGGAGAACCGCATGATCAATGCCGATGTCATGGCGGAGTTCAATTTCTTCCGCTTCGGTAGTACCAACAAATACGACAAACGCATCCGCTGCTACACCCCGTATATCTTCATCGGTCTTGGTGTCGGCACATATGGGTTTGCCAAAGACCAAAAGATCCACGCTACCGCTTATGTGCCGCTGGGCATCGGCTTCAAGTGGAAATTCCATGAGTTCGTCGGACTCAACATCGCTTGGCAGCATAATATCTACATGGCGGATAATATCGAGGGAAGAGCAGCTCTCGACAACAAACACCAGCTCAACGGATGGAACTGGATGAACTGCGATCTCACCGGTATGCTCACCGCTGGCATAGTTTTTGAATTCGCAAGAGCGAAGAAAGAATGCCGCATCTGCAACTGGTGACAGAAAGGTTAGAGGTTAGAGGTTAAAAGTGAAAATTAAACACAATGGATTATAAAACGCAAATAGACAAAGAGCGCTTACCGCGACACATTGCCATCATCATGGACGGTAATGGTCGTTGGGCGAAGAAACAAGGGCTCGCACGCATGTTCGGTCACAAGCAAGGTGTCGAAACGGTACATAACATCACAGTCGCTGCTACGGCGCTCGGTGTGGAGTACCTGACGCTGTACACCTTCTCCACCGAGAACTGGAACCGTCCCAAAGAGGAAGTGGATGCACTCATGACCCTGCTCGTGGACACCATCGCCAAGGAGACGCCGACGCTCATGAATAACAATGTACGTCTGCAAACCATCGGTGACATCGACCGTTTGCCGGAGAAGACCAAGGCGAAGTTCCTCGGCTGCATCGAGCAAACAAGCCGTAACACCGGTCTGACCATGGTCATCGCACTCAGCTACTCCGCTCGGTGGGAGATCACCCGTGCAATGCAGGAAGCCGTTCGTCTGGCGCACAACGGATCGCTTCGTCCCGAGGATGTGAACGAGCAGTTCGTCTCTTCCCTCATGACGACCCGTGACATGCCTGATCCGGACTTGCTCATCCGTACAAGCGGCGAATACCGCATCAGCAATTTCCTTCTTTGGCAACTCGCTTACAGTGAGCTCTATTTCACCGACTGCCTCTGGCCGGAATTCACCGAAGAAGAGTTTTATAAAGCCATCATTGACTATCAGAAACGTGAGAGACGTTTCGGCAAAACATCCGAACAAGTAAATAAATAACCGTGAAGAGAATTTTATACATAGTAGTCCTCGCTCTATGCGCCCTGCTCGTGCGTCCCCTCCCGACTCATGCGCAGGAGATAGAGTACGGACTCTCCAGCAAAACTTACGAGATAGCGGGAATCGAAGTAGAGGGCGCGGATAGTTACGAAGACTTTGTGCTCATCGGCTTCTCCGGTCTCGCTGTGGGAGATAAGATAGAGGTGCCCGGCGCACAGATCACCAAAGCCATCAAACGTTTCTGGAAACAGGGTCTGTTCTCCAATGTCAAGATCAAAGCCAAGAAGATCGAGGGCAATAAGATCTGGCTCGTCATCGAGCTGGCACAACGTCCCCGTATCAGCGAGGTGCGTTATGAAGGACTCAAAAAGAGTGAAAGGGAGGATATAGAAATCAAAGCCGGTATCCGTCAGGGCAGTCAGATGACCCCGAACGTAGAGGATCATGCCAAGACGGTGATCAAGAAATACTTTGCCGACAAAGGCTTCCACAACGCCGAGGTACACGTCATCCAGAAAGCCGACGCCGACCATCCGGGCTACGTACGCGTCCTTGTCGCCGTGGACAAGAAAGCCAAAACGAAAGTCGGTAAGATCTATATCACCGGCAACCATGCACTGACCCACCGTCAGATCAACAAGGCAATGAAGAAAACGAACGATAACGATATCGTCAACCTCTTCCGCTCCAAGAAATTCGTTACCGCCGAGTACGAGAAAGACAAACAGGCGGTTATCGAGAAATACAACGAACACGGTTATCGTGACGCTTATATCGTAGCGGACAGCGTTGTTCCAAACCCCGAGAACCCCGACCGCGTGGATGTCTATATGACCATCAGCGAAGGAGATAAATACTACGTTCGCTCCGTCAAATGGGTCGGTAACACCATCTATCCCTATGAGTATCTGGACGCTACCTTGGGTATCAAACCCGGTGATGTCTATAACCTCAAGACCCTCAACGAACGTCTGCAGACCGATGATGACGCCGTCAGCAAACTCTATACCGACCGCGGTTACCTCTTCTTCAACGTAGAGCCCGTCGAGGTGAACGTGGAGAACGACTCCATCGACTTCGAGATGCGCATGTACGAGGGCAAACCGGCTACCATCAACGATATCAAGATCGTTGGTAACACACGCGTCTATGAGCATGTCGTTCGCCGTGAGCTATACACCAAACCCGGACAGCTATACTCGCAGTCGGATATCATGCGTTCGCTCCGTGAGTTGGCGCAGATGGGTCACTTCGACCAAGAGAAACTCGTGCCGGACATCCAGCCGAATCCCGAAGACGGAACGGTGGATATTACCTATAACTTGGAGACCAAATCCAGCGACCAGATCGAGTTCTCGCTCGGTTGGGGTGCTACCGGTATCACCGGTACTATCGGTCTCAAATTCACCAACTTCGCTATCCAAAACATCTTCAACAAGAAGGCGTACCGGCATATAGTACCGCAGGGCGAAGGTCAGACTTTTGCTATCAACCTGCGTACCAACGGTATCTACTCCACCTCCGTCTCGCTCTCTTTCTTGGAGCCGTGGCTCGGTGGTAAGCGTCCTAATCAGTTGAGTGCCAGCTTCTTCTTCTACAACCAGACCGGTTGGTCCAGCCGTTACCAGAAAGCGTACCAAAACCTCTATAACACATACTCGAACTACTATTACTACTCCGGCAACTCCAACTACTACCAGCAGCTGGCGGAAGCCGAAGCCGACAAGGATAAGTTCATCCGTCAGTTCGGTTTGGCTATCGGTTATGGTAAGCGTCTCAAATGGCCGGACGACTACTTCAACCTCTACGTCGAGTTGGGTTACACCCTCTTCTGGATGAAAGACTGGCCTTACTTGCTGATCACTAACGGAACGGCGCATAACCTCTCCGTGAACCTCCAGTTGAGTCGTTCGTCTATCGACAACCCCATCTACACCCGTCGTGGTTCGCAGTTTGTCTTGGGTCTGAAGATCACGCCGCCTTGGTCGCTCTTCAGCAAGAAAGACTACTCCACCCTGCCTGACAACGAGCGTTACCACCTCATTGAGTACCATAAGTGGAAATTCATGGGCAAGATCTTCACGCCCCTCACGCCCGATAGCAAACTGGTACTCATGACCCGTGCAGAGTTCGGTTACCTCGGCTATTTCAATAAATACGCCAAATCGCCGTTCGAGACCTATTATATGGGTGGTGACGGTATGGCGGGTTATTCGTCCGGTCTATCGACCGAGTATATCGCTATGCGTGGTTACTCTGCCGGTTCGCTTACACCGTACGACCTCACCAGCGGACGTAACCTCGGTTATGTCTATAACAAATTTACGGTGGAGCTCCGTTACCCCATTACGCTTGAGCAGAACGCTACCATCTGGGCTCTCGGTTACATCGAAGCCGGTAACTGTTTCGCTGACTTACGAGACTACAACCCCTTCAACCTCAAGCGTTCAGCCGGCGTCGGTGTGCGTATCTTCCTCCCGATGTTCGGACTCCTCGGTGTGGACTGGGGTTGGGGTTTCGACGAGATCAACGGCTCCAAACAGTATAGCGGTAGTCAGTTCCACTTCGTCCTCGGACAAGAACTGTAAAGACCGCTTCGCTTAAAGAATAAAGACCGCAGCCATAGGCTGCTAAAAGATAAAAGACCAGATATGAAAAAGATATTCATTATTCATTATTCATTATTAATGGCAGCCCTGCTGCTTTGTGGCACGACTTTTGCAGCCAAAGAGCAGCCGATAGCATATATCGATATGCAGTACATCCTCAAGAACCTGCCGCAGTACGAGCAGGCTAACGAGCAGCTCACTATGCTCTCCAAACGCTGGCAGAAAGAGATCGACGCCGCGCAGCAGGAAGCACGTGTCATGGCGACCAACTATCAGACGGAACAGATCTTCCTTTCTGAAAACATGCGTACGCAACGCGAGCAGGAGATCGTCAAGAAAGAGCAGGAAGTGCTCGAACTCAAACGCAAATACTTCGGTCAAGAGGGCGAGCTCTATAAGAAACGCGAAGCGCTCATCAAACCCATTCAGGATGAGGTATATAACGCTATCCAAGAGGTCGCTAACGAGAGACGTATTGTCCTCGTCAAAGACCGCTCTGCCGACCCCGCACTCATCTATATGTCCTCCAAACTGGACGTCTCTGACCAAGTGCTCCGCAAACTCGGCGCGAAATAATAAAGACCCATTGTTCCACAAAAAAGCCTCGGAAGCATAACGGACTAAACACGGAGGCAATACGGACTAAACACGGACTCGTGGAACATTAAAATCACGTAATCACGAAATAACGATAAAAAACTATACAACAATGAAAAAGATTATTATTGCAATGATGCTGGTTTTGCCTATGCTCGCCAGCGCACAAAAATTCGGTTACATCAACCAGCAGGAGTTCTTCGCTCAGATGCCGGAGATGGCACAAGTAAAACTCAAAATGGATACCATCAACGCACAGTATGAGTCGCAGTTGGCTTCCATGAACGAGGAGATCCAGAAGAAGTACCAAGACTACCAAGCGCAGGAGGCTACCATGGCGGACGCTATCAAGCAGATCCGTCAGCAGGAACTCCAAGAGATGCAGCAGCGTATCCAACTCTTCTATCAGACCGCTGAGCAGGACATCCAGAAGAAACAACAGGACTTGTTGGCTCCTATTCACGAGCGCATGGTCAAAGCGATCAAAGCAGTCGGCGAGCGTGAGGGCTACACCTATATCTTCGACTCCGCTGCCATGGCGTTCATTAGCACCGATGCTGTCGATGTTACGCCCTCTGTCAAGAAAGAATTGGGTATTAAGTAAAATTGTACATCGTACATTGACACTTTGTACATTTATCTATGGCTGACGGCTATTTGGAAAGCCATTACGCCGAATACGAAAAGAAGAAAGCGGAATGGCTAAAAAAGAAAAATTCATATTCCTATAAGTATGGTAGAAAAACTTCAAACAACTCTTCGCGATAACGCGGTAGCACGCTGGGCGGTATTAGTGCTGGTGGCTTCGATGATGTTCTTTGCATATATGTTCGTGGACATCCTCTCGCCCCTCGCTTCGCTCTTGGAGCAAAACCTCAACTGGGATCGCGGTGATTTCGGTACTTACGCAGCTGGCGAGTACTTGCTCAACGTCTTCGGTTTCCTCATCCTCGCAGGTATCATCCTCGATAAGATGGGAGTCCGTTTCACCGGTCTGCTCTCTGCCAGCCTCATGGTTATTGGAGCAGCTATCAAATACTGGGGCATCTCGTGGCCCGAAGCCAACACGGTAGAGTGGCTGAACTCTTGGTGGCCTTCCATGCCCGGTAGCGCCAAACTGGCGATGTTCGGATTTATGATCTTCGGTTGCGGATGCGAGATGGCGGGTACTACCGTCAGCAAGATCCTTGCTAAGTGGTTCAAAGGCAAAGAGATGGCACTCGCAATGGGCTTGGAGATGGCGATAGCTCGTCTCGGTGTCTTCGCTGCGATGTGGCTTGCTCCGCTTTTCAGCGAGCAGTTTGCAGTCAACGGTGTCAACTCCGTGACCGCTCCGCTGCTCTTCGCTTCGCTGCTCCTCGTAATTGGTTTGCTCAATTTCTTTGTGTTCACCATCATGGATGTACGCTTTGACAACCAACTCGTGGCTATCGGAGAAACGACTGCCGAGAAAGATCCGGAGGAGGAATTCCATATCTCTGACCTCGGACAGATCTTCAAGTCGAAGATGTTCTGGATCGTAGCGCTCCTTTGCGTGCTCTACTACTCCGCTATCTTCCCCTTCCAGCGTTTCGCTACAAACTTCCTCGAAGAGACCCTTTCTATCTCCAATGCCGAGGCAGCAGGACTCTTCAAATGGTTCCCGATACTCGCTATGGTTCTGACGCCTTTCCTCGGTGCGTTCATCGATTACAAAGGTAAAGGTGCGTCTATGATGCTCCTTGGCGCTATCATTATGATTGCGTGCCATAGCGTCTTCGCTTTCGTGCTGCCTGCGTACCCGAGCAAGACCCTTGCCCTGATCACGATCCTCGTGCTTGGTGTCAGCTTCTCGCTCGTGCCTGCATCCATGTGGCCCTCTGTGCCGAAGATCATCGACGAGAAAGTGCTGGGCTCGGCTTACTGCCTCATTTTCTGGGTGCAAAACATCGGTCTGTGCCTTGTGCCGCTGCTCATCGGTAAACTGCGTGTGGCTACCAACGGCTACCTTGTACCGATGATTGTCTTTGCGTCCTTCGGCGTCCTCGCGTTCCTCTTAAGCCTCGCACTCAAGATCGAAGACAAACGTAAAAACTATGGACTGGAACTTCCTAATAAGAAATAAAGAATCCTTGCACGTAACGACAGATAGCCGGAAGGTCACTTCCGGCTGCATCTTTGTTGCACTCAAAGGAGAGCATTTTGACGGTAACGACTTCGTGGAGCAAGCGAAAGCACAAGGAGCCGCGTACATCATCTCGGGCGAGAACGCCTTGGCGGAGTTGCAAGACTTAGCTCGCGCATGGCGGCGTCAATTAGGGATACCTATTATCGGCATCACTGGTACGAACGGCAAGACGACCACCAAGGAACTGACAGCTGCGGTACTGAGTACCAAGTATAAGATCTACTATACCCAAGGCAACCTCAATAACCAACTCGGAGTGCCGCTCACCTTATTAAGTATGACGCGCGCGCACGAGCTGGCGATTGTGGAGATGGGCGCCTCGCACCCGGGGGACATCCAAGAGTTGGTGGAGATAGCGGAACCGACCTGCGGCCTGATCACCAACGTCGGTCGGGCTCATCTGCAGGGTTTCGGTTCGTTCGAAGGCGTACAAGCCACCAAACGGGAGTTGTACGATTTCCTCGTTGCCCATAACGGCACTATCTTCCGCAATGCCGATAACCCGTATCTGGCAAAGATGTTAGAGGACTCTCAACGGTCCATTGTCCATGGTCCATTGTCCATTGTCAATTACCACACGGGTACGATGCCTTCCGACACCCATTTGGTGGGCGGTTACAATGCCGAGAACGTCTCGGCAGCTATCTGTGTGGGACGCTATTTCGGTGTGAGCGAAGAGGCGGCGCTGGCTGCTATCCGCGCTTATGTGCCCTCCAACAACCGCTCGCAACTGATGCAAAGTGAGCACAACACCGTGGTGGTGGATGCCTATAACGCCAACCCCACCTCCATGCAGGCTGCGATAGAAGCGTTTGACAAAGGACAAAGGGACAAAGTACTAAGTACCAAGGAAGCGTATATCTTAGGCGCCATGCGCGAACTGGGCGAATACTCCCATTTGGAGCATCAGAACATCGTCAACATGCTCTTGGAACGCAAAGCCGACAAGGTGCTTCTCGTTGGCAATGAGTACCAAGAGACGACCGCTCCTTACCCTGTCTTTGAGAACGTAGAAGCCCTTTGCGAGCACTTGCGTCAGGAGCCTCTCCAAGGCTACCGCATCCTGCTCAAAGGCAGTCGTAGTAACCAATTAGAAAAAGTAATTCCTTTATTATGAGCAATATACAGAACAACAAAAACCAACTCATTTGGATCATCGTCCTGCTGGTTATCATCGCCGGATTAATGTGGTGGAACCTCAGCCAGCGTCATGACCTGAACGAGATAGTGGAGCAGATGACCATCGAGAAAGAGGAGCTGCAAGAAGAATACGAAGACTTGGCTATCCAGTTTGACGGCTATCAGCAGATGGATATCCGTAACGACAGTCTGCAAGACCTGCTGAGCCGTGAGCAACAACGTGTGCAGGACTTGCTCGAAGAGCTGCGTCACACCAAAGCTTCCAATGCACGCCGTATAGCCGAACTCAAGAAAGAGCTCGCTACCGTTCGTGCTGTCATGAAAGATTATGTGCGTCAGATAGACAGCCTCAACGCCACCAACGCACGTCTGACGGAAGAGAACATACAAGTCCGTCGGGAGAACCGGCAGTTCAAGGAGCAAAACTCTCAACTCTCAACTCTAAACTCTCAACTCTCTGAGACCGTCTCACGTGCTTCCATGCTCGAAGTCACCTCATGCGTACACACACCTCTCAATAAGAAGGACAAGAAAACACGCATAACCAGTCACATCCGCAAACTGCAGTTTGACTACTCCATTGCGAAAAACATCACCTGTACACCCGGTCTCAAAGACCTGTATATCCGTATCATCGACCCGAACGGCAACCTGCTGGGCGAGAGCGAAGAACATGTCTTTCCCTTTGAGAGCGGCGAGGTGCCTTATACCCTCTCCAGCCAGATTGAATACACGGGAGACGAGTACAACGGCACTTGCTACTGGCCTATGGAGAGTATCGTAGCAGGATTTTATACTATTGACTTCTTCTGCGACGGAAATCTCATCGGTTCGTTCCCATTTCAGATAAAAAAGTAAATAAAATAGAAGATTTTTGCCAAAATATTTGGTCAATTCAAAAAAAAGCAGTAATTTTGCAGGCTTTTTCGTGAAAAAGCGCACTAAATGTGGCGAAGTTTTGATACACGTATGATGCTTTGCCACCATTGTTTAACTCCCATTTGTTAAATGGTCTAACGACCAATGACAAATGACCAACGACACATTAAATTATGTATTTAACATCTGAGAAAAAAGCAGAGCTTTTTGCTAAGTATGGCAAAGACGCTAAGAACACCGGTTCTGCAGAGAGCCAAATCGCCCTCTTCACCTTCCGTATCAACCACTTGACTGAGCACCTCAAGGAGAACCGCAAGGACTTCGGTACCGAGCGCGCACTGACCTCCCTCGTTGGTAAGCGTCGTCGTATGTTGGATTACCTGAAGGCTAAAGACATCGAGCGCTATCGTGCCATCATCAAAGAGCTTGGCATCCGTAAGTAATTTTTACGTCGATTTCGTCATTTACGTATTTTACGTAAGGGCGAAAACACTGAAAAGTACGAAAAAAACAAAAAAACGTCCATTAGGGCGTTTTTTTTTTGCATATGTCAATTTTTTTTAGTACTTTTGCACCGCAAAAGTTGGAACACATGCTTCGACGAATAGGAATATATATCGCATTGTGGATGGTAACGGTCGTTCAGGCGGCTGTTTATACGCCCTCTACGGTTCCTGATCCCAAGACAGAGGGTCAGGGTTTCTATGTCGCTAACCCCGATGCGCTGTTAGCGGATTCGGACGTCGTGTGGCTCAACAGCTGCGCTGAGAGGCTCGATGCCGCTACGCATGTGGAGATGTGCATCGTAGCCCTCGAGTCCATCGGAGATGCTGAAGCGTTCGATTTTGCGTACGAGCTCTTCCAGCGTTGGGGCATAGGCAGGAAAGGACAGAACACCGGCGTGCTCATTCTCTTCGTGGAGGAGAGTCATGACATCCGGATCATGACCGGCGTTGGTATAGAAGGCGTGTTGCCCGATGCCCGTTGTTCGCAGATCATCCATGACGATATGATCCCTGCTTTTCAAGCAGGAGACTACGGCGGTGGTCTGTGTCTGGGCGCCCTGCGTATATACGAGATATGCACAGACGGAGACGTGCCGGAAGAGCTGCTCTCCATCCGTTCGGTCACCAACCGAGGACAGTACGCCGACGAAGAAGAGATGACGACCGGCGAGATCATCACCATCCTCGCTGTGCTGTTAGCGGTGATCCTGCTCATCTTCTTCATGGGCTGGTGGTCATCCGTCAAGCGTTGCCCCAAATGCGGCAAACGTAACGCGCACGCCGTACACGAGCGTATCCTCACAACCGCTACGTATTCCCGCGAAGGACAAGGCGAACGAACCTATCGGTGTCTCCATTGCGGAAACGTGTTCGTCCTGCCGTTCATCATCCCTAAACGCTCCCACACGGTCTATATCTCCGGTGGTGGCGGAGGAGGCAGCAGTTTCAGCGGAGGCGGCTCTTGGGGCGGCGGTTCCACCTTCGGCGGAGGAGCCGGAGGAAGATGGTAGAAAGGATTTGAGATTTGAGATTTGAAATTTGAAATTTAATAATTGAACAATAATGAAAAAATTACTTCCATGGATTGTAGGATTAGGAATCCTCGCCATTATTGCCCTTTGGGTAGCAAATGTGTACAACGCATTCATTGCATCAGAAGAAGAAGTAGAGTCCTCTTGGGCGCAGGTTGAAAACCAATACCAGCGTCGTGCTGATCTTGTTCCGAACCTCGTAGCAACGGTCAAAGGTTATGCTGCGCATGAGCAACAGACCTTGGAGGGCGTGGTAGAAGCACGTGCTAAAGCAACGCAGATCACCATTGATCCGGCTACTGCTACGCCTGAGCAACTGGCTGCATACCAAGCTGCACAAGGTGAACTGAGTCAGGCTCTCGGACGACTGCTCGCTGTAGCAGAGAACTATCCGGATCTCAAAGCGAACCAGAACTTCCGCGACCTGCAAGCACAACTCGAAGGTACCGAGAACCGGATCACTATCGCACGTCAGATGTTCAACGAGACGGCTAAGGCATACAACAAGACCATCCGCCGTTTCCCGAACAACATCCTTGCAGGTATCTTCGGATTTGATAAAAAACCGTACTTCGAAGCAGAAGAGGGCGCTTCCAAAGCCCCGAAAGTAGAGTTCTGATGATTGAAATCAAACCCTATATTGAACACGCGGTGTTGGTCGGACTGATCACTCCGAACCAGCCGGAAGACCGCACGAAAGAATACCTCGACGAGTTGGCATTCCTTGCCGACACGCATGGTATCGTGCCCGTTAAGCGTTTTACCCAACGTCTCGACCTGCCTAATACGGCTACTTATGTCGGAGAAGGAAAATTGAGTGAGATTGACCAATTTATTCTTGACCGCTGCGCTGACAGACCGGCTTCGCCTGACAGATGCCAAGTGGGCGACCGCTCTTCGCTGACAGACCAAGTTGCAGCCCCCATTGACTTGGTGATCTTTGACGATGAGTTGAGTCCGAGACAGATTCGAAACATAGAGAAAGCGCTGAACCACAAGGGCAAGCCGGACGTGCGTGTGATTGACCGGACGATATTGATTTTGGAGATTTTCCTCCAACGTGCGCAGACTTCCTATGCGAAGACGCAAGTCGAGATGGCGCATCTGCAATACATGCTTCCTCGTCTGACGAGGATGTGGAGTCACTTGGATCGTCAGCGCGGTGGTGGAGGAACGAACCGCGGTATGGGTGAGACCCAGATAGAGGCAGACAAACGGGTCATCGGTCAGCGTATTGCCTTGCTGCGCGAGCAACTCAAGACCATTGACAAACAGATGGCTACCCAACGCCAGCATCGCGGAAAGATGGTACGTGTGGCACTCGTCGGCTATACGAACGTCGGCAAATCGACACTCATGAACCTGCTCTCCAAATCCGATGTCTTCGCAGAGAACAAACTCTTTGCGACCCTTGACACGACGGTGCGCAAAGTGACGATAGAGAACCTGCCGTTCCTGCTCTCCGACACCGTCGGCTTCATCCGCAAGCTGCCTCACCACTTGGTGGAGTCCTTCAAATCGACGCTTGACGAGGTACGCGAGGCGGATCTGCTGATCCATGTAGTGGACATCTCGCATCCTAATTTCGAAGAGCAATACGAAGTAGTCGAGCAGACGATCAGGGAGATAGTTAATGTACAAAGTGACAAAGGACAAAGTACAAAGGAAATCCCGGAGATTGTTATTTTTAACAAAATAGATAATTTTACGTACTCACCGAAAGAAGACGACGACCTCACGCCGATGCAGCGGGAGAACTACTCCTTGGAAGATCTGCAAAAGACGTGGATGGCACGACTTGGCGAGGACTGCATCTTCATTTCCGCGAGAAACAAAGAGAACATAGACGCTTTGCGCACGCTCATGTACGATCGTATAAAAGCTATTCACGTGAAGCGTTACCCGTATAACGATTTTTTATTCCAACAATATGAAAACGATTGACGAACAGGGTTATCATTTCGAAGAGTGGTTAACCCCTCAGGAAATAGCGCAGGATGTAGCGCAAGTGGCTGATCGTATCAGTAAGGACTATCAGGAGAAAGAACCGCTCTTTATAGTCGTTCTCAACGGCGCTTTTGTCTTTGCCGCAGACCTCCTCCGAGCCCTCAAGGACATCCGTTGTGAGGTGACGTTCATCCGCGTCAGTTCGTATTGGGGCATGTCCTCCACCGGCAAGTTGGAGTTCATCGTACCCTTGCAGCAAGTGGTGGACAACCGCGAGGTGGTCATCATCGAAGATATCGTGGACACCGGTCTGACGATCCATCAACTCAAAGCGCATCTCAGGGGATTAGGAGCCGCTTCTATCCGTGTAGCTACCATGCTCTTCAAACCCGGCAAATTAGAGTACGACGATGCCAAACCCGACTATATCGGTCATGAGATAACCGATGAGTTTGTCATCGGCTATGGACTCGATTTCGACGGGTTTGTACGGAATCTGCCCTCTATTTATAAAGTAAAAGAATAATTTTTAATAATAACAATTTAACATTAATCACCATGAACGAAGAATTGAAAAAAGTAATGGAGGTTGCCGAGGTTTGGACCAAGGAACCGTTTGATGCGGAGACCCGCGCACAAGTGAAAGCCATGATGGAAGCAGAGGACAAGACTGACCTCATCGATGCTTTCTATCGCACCCTCGAGTTTGGTACCGGCGGTCTGCGCGGTATTATGGGTCCGGGTACCAACCGTATGAACAAGTACATCGTAGCGATGGCTACCCAAGGTTACGCCAACTACATGCTCAAAGTGCAGAAAGAAGGCGGTTTTGACCATGTTCAGGACGGTCGCGTAGCTGTAGTAGTGGGTCATGACTGCCGTAACAACGGTCGTCTCTTCGCTGAGACAGTAGCGAACATCTTCTCGGCTAACGGCATCAAAGTGTATCTGTTTGAGTCGCTCCGTCCGACGCCGGAGGTTTCCTTCGCTATCCGTCAACTCAAATGTCAAGGCGGTGTGAACGTAACAGCTTCGCACAACCCCAAAGAGTACAACGGTTACAAGGCTTACTGGGAGGATGGTTCGCAGGTTCTCCAGCCGCATGACCAAGGTATCATCGACGAGGTGAACAAAGTGACCCTCGCAGATGTGAAATGGGAGGCAAACAAAGACCTCATCGAGATCATCGGCGGCGAGATGGACTATGACTACATGATGGCGGTCAAGACCGTCATGATTGACCAAGACACTATCCTTCGTCAAAAAGACCTCAACATCGTTTATACCCCGATGCACGGAGCAGGTCGTCAGATCGTACCGATGTGCCTCCGCTCATGGGGCTTCCAGAACATCCACGTAGTACCCGAGCAGATGGTGATCGACGGTAACTTCCCGACTGTCGTTTCTCCGAACCCCGAGAACGCAGAGGCTATGACCCTCGGTATGAAACTTGGTACCAAGCTTGGCGCCGACTTGGTTATCGCTTCTGACCCGGATGCGGACCGTATCGCTATCGTTTGCCGCAACGACAAAGGCGAGTGGGTCATCATCAACGGTAACCAGACCAATATCATGTTCCACTACTACATCATCAACAACATGAAGCGTCTGGGCAAGTTCCGCGATGACATGTATATCGTTAAGACCATCGTGACCTCCGAGCTCATCCGTAAGATCGCTGATGCTCAGGGTGTGACGCTGACCGACGAGTACACGGGCTTCAAGTGGATTGCTAACCGTATCCGCATGTGGGAAGGCAAACGCAAATACATCGGTGGTGGTGAGGAGTCCTTCGGCTTCCTGCCGTACGACGCTGTACGCGATAAATGTTCGCCTTCGGCTATCTGCCTCATCTGCGAGATCGCAGCGTACGCTAAGGACAACGGCATGACGCTCTATGACTACCTGCTCAAGATATACGAGGACTACGGTTTCCAACGCGAGACCACGATCAACGTCGTTCGTCCGGGTAAGACGGGCGCCGAGGAGATCCAAGCGATGATGAAGAACTACCGCGAGAACCCGCCGTTGGAGATTGCTGGCGAGAAAGTATGCCTCATCAAGGACTACAAGATCCTCGAGCAGAAGAAACTGGTCAACGGCAAATGGGAGAGCGAGAAGTTTGAGATGCCGCTGAACGCTACTTCAAACGTACTGCAGTACTTCACCGAAGGTGGTCTGAAAGTGTCCGTTCGTCCGTCCGGTACCGAGCCGAAGATCAAGTTCTACTTCGAGATTCCGGTTAAATCCGGCAAACCGTTCACCGGCGCAGACTATGAGCGTTGCACCGCAGAAGCAGAAGCACGTGTTCCGGCTATCAAAGCAAGTCTCGGATTGTAATGAAAAATTGGCGTGCATATATGGAGAAAGGGAACCGGTCCAGAATATTTATATTCTGCTGGTTCTCCTTTTTCCTTTTTCTCTTCTCGCTGCTGTTTCATGTGTTCATCTATCATGATCTACACATGATGGAGCCTTTAGAGTTCATCGCTACTTGGTTACCCCAGATAGCGATATCGCTGTTCATCGCTGCGCCGGTCTGGATAGCTCGGCGCAACTGGTGGACGATCTTGGCGCTGTTTATACTCGATGTGTGGCTTATTGCCAACATCCTTTATTTCCGCGCCAATAATATTCTGCTTACGTACAATGCCATTATGATGGCAGGAAACGTGGGCGGAGTTGGAGGAAGTGTGCTGATGTTCGTTAACTGGAAATCTGCCATTTTCCTTATTCTCACGGTGGTGTATGCCGTGGTGGCAATGTGGCTTGCTCCCGTTAACAAATCCAACCCGGGTAAGCGCTCGTATCTGACGAATATATGCGTGCTGCTTACTGCGTTTTTATGCTCTTCCATCGGTAATTATGCCAACTATTTCCTGCGCATGAAAGCCGATGCCGAGTTGAGCAAAGCCCTGACAGTCAATCCGTTCTTCGATGCCTTCGAGTTGTCGCTGTCTGACCCGTACCAGTACGTCCGGCAGCACTCGGTCTTCACGTATTTGCCGATCGCTTTTCTGCAAGGCGCTATGACCGACACCGGTGCTCCTGTTGAACTGCCCACTACGCTGACCGAAGAGGAGGAGCAACAGATGCAAGAGATATACACGCCTTCGGACGCCAAACTGACACCGAAACGTAACCTGCTTGTCATCGTTGTGGAGAGTCTGGAGAGCTGGCCTATAGAGGTCACGGATCAGTCCGGCGCATTCGTCACACCGAACCTGTATGCCCTCTCGCGTAGTTCGTCGGGATTCTTTGCGCCGTACATGAAGAGCCAAGTGAAGCATGGTGTCTCCGGCGACGGAGTGATGATCATCAACACCGGACTACTGCCTTTGCAACAGGGAGCTGCTTGCCGGCTCTATCCCGAGAACACGTATCCCAACTACGCGCATTTCTTCAAAGAAGCCGTATTAGTGGATGCTGCTGCTCCGGATTTCTGGAACAATGCCGCTGCGTATCGCAACTACGGCTACCAACGGATGGTGAAGACTGAGTTCAATCAAGAGAAAGTGGAGATCTTCGAGAAAGTGATGGAGCTGTCATGGACAGACGGCGAGATGCTCACTCATGCCGCAGAGGAATGGAAAGCGATGGATAAACCCCGCTGCCTCATGGCATTGACCCTCTCTACGCACTCGCCTTTTACGCTCGTGCCGGAGAACAAGAACCTGCTCTTCCCTTCCTCGCTGCCTAAAGCCATGAAGGCGTATTTCAGTTGTCTCCATTATACCGACTCGTGTATCGGCGCATTCCTTGCGGACTTAGAGCAAGCAGGCGAACTGGAGAACACGGTAGTCGCTATCACGGGTGACCACACGGTCTTCAAATCCATGCTCTGGTGGGAGTTTCAGCAGTACATGATTCGTCATGACATGCCCCAGATGCCGGATCGCAACTACGTGCCTTTCATCGTGCTCGCTCCGCATATCAACCGACAGGAGTTCAACGAGGAGTGCCAACAGGCGGATATCTACCCCACCATCATGCACCTCATCGGATGCGACAAATATCCATGGAAAGGAGTTGGCATCAACTTGGTGGAGAGCCGTAAGAAAGGCAATACACAACCGCCTCAGCGTCTCATGGAGGAGCAAGAGGCGTATATCCTGTGCGATAAAATCATCCGTCGTAACTACTTTGCAAACCCGGAAAATCAATAAAACCCTATATTATGAACAAACGTCTATTTATCATTGCCGGTCTCGCTTGCTGTATAGCGCTGGTGGGATGTAAGAAGAAAGATGACCTTGCCTCAAAAGACATGACCGGTTATACCTTCACCATGAGTGATCTGACGGTGAAGTTTGATTCGAAGAAATCCAATAACGATTACAACGTAACCGTCAGCACATTATACGGCTCCACCGACAAAAACAAGGTAAGTGACCCTTCGGCTACCTTCACTTGGAATTCAAGCACAGAGGCTTCTTTTAAACTCAGTTTTGAAATCGGTAACACCACTACACATTATTACCAGAAAGATCAGTTAGACCTGAGACTGATGTTTGTATCGAAGACCATGGGAGGTGCTTTCGGTAACGATAACTATGTCCGCAAATCGAATTGGGACACACCCGAATACGACGCGGCCAAGGATTATTCAGAGGGTACCTATACGTATATTGATGCGGGCTTCTCGTTAGCCAAGTAATCATCCGTTTTTCCGGATATCCTCGATCACCATGCTTGCAAGCGTGCAGCCAAAGACTGCAGTCACTTGCATAAGTGAACCGCGAGCTTCACATCGTTGCGCCTGTTCAGTGGAATAGACGCAACGTACTTTTTTATAGGGATGAAGATCCAACTTCTTCATCCTTGCCCGCACGGCTTTCGCTAACGCATCGCCCTTGATGGACATCAACTCGCCGATCGTCACTTGCGTCGGGTCAAAACGAAGCGCTGCGCCCATAGAAGAGAAGATCTTCACGCGTGCCCGCGTTGCGTATAATATAAGGTCTGTCTTCGCCGCTACATCATCTATCGCATCAATGACAAATTGGAAGTTGGAGATTTGAGATTTGAGATTTTCATTCTCCGCGTGATAGAAGTCGTGAATAGCCGTGATCTCTGCTTCGGGGTTAATCGTCAACAAACGAGCCTTCAGCGCCTCCACCTTCGGTTGACCGATAGTCTCACGCGTAGCCGGTAACTGGCGGTTCACATTCGACTCCTGAACCACATCGCCGTCCACGATCGTCAGATGCGTCAGACCGGTTCGCACTAAGGCTTCCGCACACCACGAACCGACACCTCCAACTCCGAAAAGAATGACACGTTTGTTCTGTAACTCGCGCATCACCTTTTCGCCCAACAAAACCTCACTTCTACTAAAAAATTCACTCATATTTGACCAATTTGGGTGCAAAATTACAAAAAAATACGTATTTACGCAAAAAAAACACCTAAAAATTTGCTCAATTCAAAAAAAAGCAATATTTTTGCACGCTTTTTCAGTCGAATAAGCTAAAAACAAAAAAATCGGGATGTAAACCAGCGAAGCGTTTGCAGACCGAAAAGCGTAGCATGACACGTAGCGTTATACAAGCGTGAAACGCGCAGTCACGCAAGTGTCAATGTAAGCGCGAGCCCAGGTGGCGGAATTGGTAGACGCGTTGGTCTCAAACACCAATGGGAAACCGTGCCGGTTCGATCCCGGCCCTGGGTACAAGAAAGGAGG
>JAFXWI010000081.1 GCA_017542915.1 Paludibacteraceae bacterium | reverse complement strand
GGTCGGGAGTGCCGTCCTTGTTGTAACGATAGGTCTGATAGGGGACATGGATAGCGACACCCAAATCCAGACGGACGACCAAGCCGTCCAAGTCCAGACGGAGACCGGCACCGGTGCCGAGGGCTATCTGTTTGGCGAAATGGGGGTTGTTGATGATTCCGTCGTAGAGCTCTTCGTGGAGCTGAAGGCGCTCCAGATAATCGGAGAAGCCTGCTTTCTTGAAGACATCATCGCTGTTATACCAGTTCCACACATTGCCGGCATCTACAAAAGCGGCACCGAAGAGTTTCCAGACAATAGGGAACCGGAGTTCGAAATTCGCCTCTAACTTGAGATCGCCGGAATGGAAGAAGTTCTGGTTGTATTTATCGGAATAGAAGTTACCGGCTCCATAGGCATAAGGAGCCGCAGCACGCATACTATTGGGTCCGCCCATATAGAACGCCTCGGAGAGGGGTGAGGCGGATGAGTTGCCCAAGGGGATGTTCGCGCCGGCATAGAGACGGGTAGCGATACAAACTTGGTCGGTTATATTAAAGCGGTTACGGAGCTCGGCAGTCAGTTTGAGGAACTGGTTAAAGGTCACATTACCAAAGGGTTTGTCTTTCTCGTTCCATTTACGTCCGAAGAGGCAATACATGGCGTTGAGGAGGTTTGCGGACTCCTTGACGCCTAATTCGATCATCGTGTTCACGGGTCGTTTGGAGCGGTAGTCGTTATAGAGGAAGGTGTAACCGATGGAAGGCACGAACTCGTTTCCGGCTATCAGTTTGATGAGTTGCGGGTACTCCTCTGCCTTGTTGAGGAGGTTGTCCGACTCGGCTTTCATGAGCACTACGGAGAGCGAGAGGGGTGTGAAGATGTGGGTGATAAACTCCGTAGATTGAATGAAATAGGAGAACGAGCCGGCGACTTTGTGTACACCGTAACCTCCGGCTATATTCTCGTACTGGTAGTTGAGCATATACCGCGTGTTGCCTTCTGGGTTGTTGTCTCCCGCCCAATGGAGATAAGGGAAGATAAGCGAGGCGTTGACGCCTAACTTATAGGTATCGGTCTTTCTCGGATCACCCGGGTGACGGTTTCGCAACGCCCAGTAATAGGCTCCGGAACCCTTGATAGTGAAGGTCTCGCCTTTTCCCATGAGGTTCTTAATGGACGATTTGAGGGTGAGGTTCGGACCGAGACTGTTATTGGATCGCCACGCCACATCGACATCGCCCGTGAGGTCGTATGTACGGGTGATGGTGTCACCGCGGTATAGTTGTTGACGACGCCATTCTTTCATGGCTCGCACACCAACGCCGGACTTGTAGAGTTCGCCCTCCAAGATATTGTTGTAGTCGCGTTGCTCGAAGATTCGCAGCAAGACGTTACCGTCCTTGGTCAGTTTGTACTCGGCGGAGAGGGCGTTTAACCAACCGCTTGTTTGGTTCACTTCGGGGTTATCGGTGAGCGTGGAGCCCAAGGTGATGCGCAAACGGTCTTTGAAGAACGATTTGCTGATGGCTATATTCAGGTCGTTGGTCTTACCTCCTGCGTGTTCGGTCTGCGCGCTACTGAGGTCGATGTCCACGACTTTACCCATTTTTGAATTCGACATCGCCGCATTTATACGGCTGCTGACGATGGAAGAGAGGGCATAGCCGCCTCGTTGTGCCGCCACGTTACTCTCACCGACATACATGCCTGTAGCGAGCAAGGTAGCCGCCAAGCCTTCACGGGTCTCTTCGTCCACCGAAGCCAACTCACGTGTGACAGTCTCGTCATTGGGAGCCTCCAAGAAGAAGTCTATCGAATGCAGTCCGATGGAGTCCACTACTCCGTTCACGCGCACACCGGTGGTGAAATCGACCCGTCGGGTCTCTTCTCCTTCGGACTCCACATCGGCTTTCACTTTCTGCGAAGCGGAGATATCCAACAGGGTTTGCCCCACTGGTCCGTTGAACGCCACATGACTGCCGGAGTCCACATGGAACGGCATGATTGGGTACGCTTTGGGCGAATACCGGATAAATCCATCGTCCACACGCACCTCTCCGCCCAAACTGAGTCCGCCTTCTGCAGTGCCGTAACGCACATTAACGGTTCCGTGCGGTTTGACTTGCGCTAAGTTCTTCTTGTCTATCGGATAAGTGATGTCCGTGCAGGGCAGAATCGTGATATCCACGTCCGCCAAGATGCTGTCCAAAGGACCTGTGACGGAACCTCGGATGTCGGTTGCCAAGCCTCCATAGACCGGTATCGGACCGCCCTTTTCCAACTTAACCGGCACCAAGCTATCCGCAGCCAAGTTGACATCCAGACGCATGTTATTCAGATCCAAACCGCCCGTCAACGCCAGATAGGTACTATCGACCGCATAGACAGGCAGGCCGTTGAAATCGATCTTGTTATGCTGCATCACCACGGGTGTCTCGCCCAGACTGAGCCGCACGTCATAGGGTCGGTACAACGCCGACACTTTCTTGGGCAGCACTTCGGCAGAGAGGTCAAAGCGTTTGGGCAGACCGTCTATCGAAGCCTGCGCAGCCACAGCACCGCTGAGGTTCAGATCCGCCATTTTGAGGATACCGTTGACGATCTCCATCGGTATATCATCCGGACGCACCTCAGCCCGAAGGGCATTGGGATAGAGTGCCGAGGGCGAGAGAGCCAAGTCCACAGACCGGCTGCCTAATTCGATGGAGTCATAGGATAAGTTATCCAGAGTGAGACATCCAACGCCGTTGAGTTTATTCTCATTCCGCTGCAAATCGAACCACAGATCGGCATCGGTCTGCAGTCCGTGCAGCGACATAGCTCCATCGGTCAGCTGGCTGTTGGCGGTGAGGGAAGCAGCTGTGTTGCCCTCTGTCATGCCGATCTTCAAGGCAGCGTTAGCAGCAGGCAGACGAAGCGCTGTACTGTCTTCGGGATGCTCAATCTGAGGGATAGAAACGCCTAAGTTCATCGCCGTTTGCAGGCTGTCGGACGCCAATTCCAGACCGACCTGACGGATGTCTAATCCCGTCCGGTCTATGAAGGGTTGCACAGGGCTGCCGTGCGAGAGATCGATGCGTCCGTTCAAGGCAGGTATCAACCGACGCAGGGAATCCAACTGCGTCAGATCGCGCAGCGAGGTGATGGCGTGGATGCGAGCGGAGTCTTTGACTGCCTGTAAGAGCGGAGAGAGCCCTTGTACGAACTGCAACACATGCATCGGGGTTGTCAGATCCGCCTTTAGGTTCTCCGTAGCAAGGTTCAAGGAGGTGGAGGAGTCGGTTGTGAAATGGATATCCAGCTGTTGGGCATGGAGATCTTCGTTTCCAACGCGCGCATGTACGTCACGCATATGCGAACGGTAGTTGACGCACATACGCGAAGGCGTCATGAAATCCGACACCCGAAGCGTGTGATCCGTTTGCGCCGAGACGAGCTGCCGGTCGTGTGCATCATTCAGGCGGATAGGCAGATGGATGTCGCCGTCCACCGTACTCTGAGCCAATTCGGCATTGAGGGACAAGCCCGAAGCATCAATCGTACCGTAGCAGGCATCGGTCAGATGGAGCTGCACCTTGCTCCGCATCGCCCGCGAACGAGGATTGATGCCCTTACCCTTCGCGTTCAGTTCACCGGCTATCAGCACGTATGTACTGTCATGCATCAGCGCGGTGAGATCGACACGTTCCACCTCTGCATGTACGTCATAGGCTTCGTCATTGATGTCATAATAGCCCTTCAGCTGCGCCTTGCTGCCTTTGTACATCGCATCACCATCAACATCCACGCGCATCTCTTCCAAGTTCATCGCCGCAGAGGTCAGATCTATCTGCGCGCCTATCTCATCCGAACGGGCATGTAGCCCATTACTGGTGATCAAATGCTTGTCGAGCGCTACACAGGCATCGCCATGAACGGTGTCCAGAGGCAGGTAGAACTTACCGATCGTCATTCGATACCCGCCGACCTCTAAGCGATGCGCATCGTACGTATTGCCACCGACATCCACGAGCACATCGGGTTGCAAGGTACGTGTACGGATATCGAGTCCCAAGGGGGTGAGGAGAAAATGAATATTCCTCAGATCGCCGTCCGGCACATCGAACGCCAAACGCAGGGGGTTCTTCTTTTCGGTTTTCGGTTTAGCGGGTTTAGGAGAGGGACGCAGGTCGATGCCCACGAAGGTATCATAGATACGCAGACCATGCAAGGGGTAGCGTCCTTCGGCGATGCTCAAAGCAGGGCTGGAGGTCTCCAACAGCCTCAGCACCACATCCACACCCACGGTCGCTATCAACGGACCGGAGTGAAAAGTAGTCTTATCCAAGAGCAGATGCTCCACTTCGATCGGAAGGGAGAGGAGATCCTTGGGCTGATGAGGGGCAGAGGAAAGGGTATGCACGGTAGCTTTGAGCCGCAGATGTCGTACGTACACCAAGGTATCCTGACCTCGATGACCGACAAAAAGGCTGTCTATACGAACCTCCAGAGGCAGGTCTCCTTGCCCTTTCCACGCTCGGTAGAGCACCATGGGCGAATGATGGAAAGGCGAGAGATAGAGGCTGTCCAAATCGATATCCATGCCCGTCTTCTCAGCCGCAACCACGACGCCTTTCTCGATCGCTACTCGGCGCAAAGAAGGCACGTAGAGCACGCTTACTACCGCAATCAGTAGCAGTAACACCACCCCTATGACCACTCCGGTCAGAACGAGCGGCACTTTCCAAAACAGCTTAGCCCCTTTCAATGATGGTCTTAAAAACTTTTCTGAACACCGAAACGCAATCCGTACAGACCCGGGGTGAACTGGTTCGCAAGCATGTTACGCAGTTTGCCCGAGAAGATGATCACATCGTGTGTATGTTCCTTGTATCGCTCTCCTGTCAGCGGGTTCCTGTAGCAGTACGTCATACCGCTATACCCAAGGCTGAGAATGGAGAAGAAGATCTGAAAAGTACTCTTTCTATTGAACTGATAGGTGACCACCGGAGAGACCTGAAAACCATAGTTGATACTATGTTTCAAGCCGTCATAATCGGTTCCTTTGATGATTCCGTCGGTCACACGCGGGAACTCCATACCGGTGAAGACACGCGCCTCAAGCCATATACCCACCTTACCATTGAACATGGTCTTCATTCGGTAGCGCATATAAGGTGCTATCTCGAATGCGCCTTGGTGTACACGCAGGTCGGTTGAATACGTAGTGTCAATGAAATTCATATCGTACGTAGTGACCGAATTGGCATACGAACCCGACAGACGCAGACCCAGATAGATGCGTTCGGTCAGTTTCCACCCCACCTCGGGACTCAAGGCGATAGACCATCCGTTCTCCTTGCGGTCGGAACGGGAGTCGTGGTGGAAATAGATGTCGAAATTATAGCCGTAATAGAGTTTCTGTTTCCACATCGGAATAACCGCTTCAGGGGCAGCGGCTTTGACGCTGTCCCCAACGGTCTTCGTTTCACCGGCTATGGAAGCCACCGATGTCATTCCGTCCACTATATGGTCCTCTTGCGCCACCATCATGGCGAAAGGCGAAAGGACGAAAAGGGCGAGAAGGCAAAGTTTAGTCTTCATGTTTTTGATCGTTTTCGGTCATGTTCCTAATAAACAGATCCACGACATGTTTGGTAATAACGGTCTTGCGAACCGCATGACGCACCTTATCGGCGGTAGAGGGTCCTTGCTCCTCGGTAGCCAAAGCAGCGGCTTTCTCGGCTGCTTCCACATCTTTCTCACGCTGGTCTATCTTAGCACGCAGTTTATCGGATGCATGTTTGTAGAAGAAATCATAGCACGGTATCGTAGCCTTCATGATATACGGGGTAAGGAAGGTCGTCAGCACACTGGCTGCTACGATGATCGGATAGATAACAGGGTCTGTGACGCCCAGATTGCTACCGAGTCCGGCGATGATGAACGAGAACTCACCGATCTGCACAAACGAGAAACCGGTGGACATCGCATCTTTCATCGTCTCACCGCCCCACCAGCAACCGAGGGTTCCGAAGACGATCATACCGACGATGATGACGAGGGAGACAAAGAGGATCGAATCCCAATAGGTAACCAGCGACGATGGGTTGATCATCATACCCACAGAAACGAAGAAGATAGCAGCGAAGACGTTTTTGAGCGGTGCCATGAGTTTCTCAATACGGTGCGCCTCCAAGGTCTCGGCTAAAATCATACCCATTACGAAAGCACCGAGGGCGCTACTGAAACCGGCTTCCTCAGCCGTCAGCACCATACCTAAGCAGAGACCCAACGCCAAGATGATCAGCGTCTCGTCGTTCAGGTAATTACGCACTTTGCGAAGCAAGGTCGGGATGATCAGAATACCCACTACGAACCACACCGCCAAGGTGATGACCAAGACGCCCACTTTGTTGAGCAACTCGGCTCCCTCGAAACTGTTCTTGACCGCAATACTGGAAAGCAGCACCAACAGCACTACCGCAACGATATCCTCGATAATCAGGATACTGGTAGCACCTTTGACGAAACGCGCTTTGCTCAGACCTGCCTCGTCAATCGCTTTCATGACGATGGTCGTACTGGACATACAGAGCATGGCTGCCAAGAAAAGCGAGTTCATGTTGTCCAACAGCGAGAAACGTCCCACACCGTAGCCCAAGAGCAACATACCTCCGATGATGGTGGCAGCACCCACAGCAGCCACTTTACCGCTCGAAAACAGGTTCTTGAGACGGAACTCCAGACCGATACAGAAGAGCACGAAGAGCACACCGATGTTACCCCACGCTTCCACGTTCTCGTGACTAACGAGATTCTCTCCGAACAAGTTCGGTCCTACCAACACTCCGGCTACGATGTAGCCTAACACCAAAGGCTGCTTCAGCAGCTTAAAGAGCAGACTCACTACGCCTGCTGTGATCATTAAGATGTACAAATCATGTACCATGATAAAAGAATGTTTGTTATATGTTTAAAATTTAAATCTTCAAATCCTCAAATTTCTCCTAATGGAGAAAAGATATCCATACCGAAAGCTTGCGTGAAGGCGTCGGACTTACGGAGGTTCTCCGCTGTGTCGAGTTGCACTCCTTTGCCGGGCGTCATCAGCAGGATGCGGTCACTCAGCGCCAAAGCCAAGTCCAACTCATGCGTGGAGATGAGCACCGTCTTGCCTTGCTCGTGTGCCAACTGTCTCAACAGGCGAAGCACCAATATACGATGCGGCAGGTCCAGATGCGCTGTGGGTTCATCCAAAAGGATGATAGGCGTCTGTTGCGCCAAGGCTTTCGCTATCAAGATCCGCTGTTTCTCGCCATCCGAGTGTGCGTTGAAGAACGTCTTCGCCACCTCTGAACTCTGATTTCTGACATCTGAATTCTGAAAGCCCACTTTCTCCAAAGACTCCGCAATGATCCGTTCGTCCTCAGCAGTCAGTCCGCCTAAAAACGAAGTATAAGGATACCGTCCCATCGCTACTACGTCATGCACGGTGGTGTTATCCATTGACAGCCGTTCCGTGAGGACCAACGCTACCTCCTTGGACGTCTGACTTCTGAACTCTGAATTCTGTATTCTGAATTCTCCCTCTATCGCCGGTTGCAGACCTGCTAAGGTGCGCAGCAAAGTCGATTTGCCGCAACCGTTCGGGCCCAACATACAGACCATCTCACCCGTTTGGAGCGAGAACGTCAGATCGGTCTGAACTCTGACTTCTGAATGCGGATCTCTATACCCGATCGTCAGTTTATTCGTAGAAATAGATTCGTTGGACACGGCGTGAGACAGATGTTAGTATTTCATATGTGATCGTTCCGAGTTTGTCGGCAAGTTCCTGTAAGGGCATATGTTCTCCGAAGACCTCCACCGAATCACCGGGACGTGCGTCGGCTTCGGTCACATCGATCATCGCTTGATCCATGCACACATTGCCCACCACCGGACAGCGTTTACCGCGCACATAGACCTCGCCACCGTAGTTCGAGAACCGACGGTCGAAGCCGTCCGCGTAACCGATAGGTATCACCGCTATCACGCGGTCTTCCTCCAGACGCGTATGACGACCGTAACCGATGGTCTCACCTGCCTTGACGGTCTTGACGGAGAGGATCGTGGTCTCCAACGAACAGACATTCTTCAGTTGCGCTCCGTTGAACGAGAAGCCGTACAGACCGATGCCTAACCGGCACATGTCGAACTGGAACTGCGTAAACCGCTCAATACCGGCAGAGTTGCAGATATGTTTGATGATCCCTTCATCCTTTAATCCTTTCTTCAGCTCCTCTGCACAACTATCGAAATACTTGATCTGCGAGAGGGTAAAATCGTCAAACTGCGCCTCGTCTGAACCGGCGAGATGCGAGAAGACCGAACGGACAGAAACGGCTTTCTGATGCGTCAGGCGGTCAATGAGCCAAGGGATGTCTTCCTTGTAAAAACCAAGACGGTGCATGCCCGAGTCGATCTTAATATGTATCGGGTAGTGCTCCAAGCCCTTCGACTCCACGGCCGCGATGACCGTTTTGAGCGACTGATGGCTATAGACGTTCGGTTCGAGGTTATTCTCCAAGATCAGATCCATCGCAGCTACTTCGGGATCCATGATGATGATCGGCAAAGTGATGCCTGCACGGCGCAACTCTACCCCTTCATCCGCTACTGCTACTGCTAAGTAATCCACCAAACCCGAAGCCTGCAACGCCTTGCTAACATCCACACTACCAGCTCCGTAAGCGAACGCTTTCACCATACAGGTCAGCTTGGTCGTCGGACGAAGCAGCGACCGGAAATAACGCACATTCTCCACCAACGCCGAGAGGTTCACTTTGAGTACCGTCTCGTGGGTCTGATGCAGAATACGGTTTGAGATCGTCTCTTCGTCGTAGCCCAAGGCACGCATCACCGCCGCACAAGTGCGCACGTTCTGATGCGTCGGGTCCTCGATCACTTTCTCGGAATGCACAAACAGTTTCATCTTCTCCGCCCGTTTGGCGTCCAAGGACGCGAAGTTCTCATCGTGCTCATGACCGATATACGTGATCACGCCTATTGTCGGACGAATGATCCGCTCCAATTTCTCCATTTCCCCGGGCTGCGAGATTCCGGCTTCGAAGATTGCCAAGAGAGGTCTTTCAGGCGAAGCCGGTCTGTCAGCCCCTCTTTTAAAGAGAGGGCGTTCCTCCCCTTGTGGGGAGGTTAGGTGGGGTTCGAGCTGCCACACGCTTAGCGGCACGCCTATCTGCGAGTTATACGATTTAGGCGAACGGATGATAGTGTAGTCCTCTTTGAGGAGCTGGTACAACCATTCTTTCACCACGGTCTTGCCGTTCGAGCCGGTGATACCGATGACCGTTCCGTTAAACCGGCTTCTTATATGCGCCGCCAAGAGCTGCAAAGCCGCTAAAGCGTCACCGGTCACGAATGCCCGCACGCCTTTTGCCTGCAACTCCGGTATATACTTTGCCCCGTCGTTCTTCTCTGTCTTGATAGCAAAGAACAAAGTCTTCTCCGGCTCAGAGCCAAGCTGCCTGCTGTCCGTCAGCAGGTAGCGAATCTCCACATCATCATCTCCCGTCACCGTAGCAACAGTCCCGATTGTTTGTTTGATCTCCGATAGTTTCATATTCGTGTAATAAGGTCAAAAACCTTTGCGGCTTCTATGTTTTATTAGCCTTTCTTAATGAAGAATAATTGCCTGCCAAACAGTTCTTCCAATGTATTAACGATACGCGCATGAAGATGATGAGAACCTATTCCTTTGACGCGATCAGCATACAACGTACACACTTTCTCTTTGGTAGCAAGGTCGTAGATGGTTATTTTTCCGCTTAGAATTACTCCTCCCGATGTAGTACCTGTATTAACCGACATAACACTTGCAACTCCACTACCTAAATCCATTTTCTCAACATGGAAGTTCAGCAAGTATTGATTAGCGCTACGTTCAGCAGAAGGCATCATTATGCATTTTTTCTTTTTCGCGGAACTATTGAATTTGTCGCACGCTAATTTCTCAAAGTAACTTATCTCAAACCCTTCAAAATCAGAGGCATGGTTGCTTTTATACTCCTTGAGACTGCCAATAACGGATTCAATGTGTTTGTCATTATGGTCATATTCGACTACTTCCGCATCATCATAGTTAAATTGAAAATATACGATAGAATTTTTGTCGTACAACATAGAATAGTTTCCTTCCACAAAAACCACATTTTTTGGGAAACCATCTAAGTATGCTTGCATTTCGGGAGTCAAGTATTGAGCAGTTGTGTCAACTACTACAGGCTCTCGTTCTGGTTTTTGTTGTGGTTCTTGAACAGAAGCTTGTGCTACCGACTGTTGACCTCCAAAAACTTTCACCTTGCCGCTACTAAGCACAATAGAAGAAACTTTAGGTACACCGATTACATATGTCGGTCCTTCCAAATCATCAGCTTCCTTGTATCTGATCTCTGTTTCAGAAATCTCCAATACTTTAGCTTCAATCTTTTTAGCATCGCTTGTGATGATAATATCCTGAGCACAAGCAAACAAAACGGACAGGACAGCCCACGAGCATGTGAATAATTGTCTAAGCATATTGTTATTGATATTAAAATACGACCCTATTTGATTGTCAAAAACCTTTGCGGCTGCAAAGGTACAAAAAATTTTGCATATATGCAAGAAAAAGAATTAAAAAATAAGAATTATTGACAATTTAGGTCATTAACGATGGGCGAGAAGATGAATGCGAGAGGAGCATATATTTTATTCCGCAGAGCGGATACTTTGGGCAATGAATGCCTTGATTTCTTCTTCAGTCGGCAGCTGGATATGGTATTTCTGCACAAACAGATTCGGATCCAAACCACCTGTTGCATACTTGACGACCGTTTCTCCGTAGTCCGCACACAAAAGCAAGCCAATGGGCGGATTGTCATCAGCTGTCATCACTTCGTGCTTGTAATAGTTCAAGTACATATTCAATTGTGAAGCGTACTCATGGTGGAACTTGTCAATCTTCAGTTCAACCAAGAAATGGCACTTCAGCACGCGGTGATAGAAAACCAAATCGATCTTGTAATAATCGCCATCAATCAGTATTCGTTTCTGACGAGCCTCGAAGCAAAAGCCATTTCCCAATTCCAGCAACATGGTCTGCATTTGATTCAAGATAGCGGTCTCAATATCCGTTTCGTCTATCTTCTCATGCGACTCCAAGTCCAAGAACTCCAACGCAACAGGGTTATGCAGCACATCTTTCGGCGACAAGTTTTGAGCGGCTTGATTGACCAGTTTGGAAAGTCCCGCTTTGTCCTTCGACAACCCGCTGCGCTCATAATAGAGTGTAGATATTTGGCGGTCTAATTCGTCATACGTCCAACAGCCTTTGATGGTTTCTATTTCATAGAAAGCGCGTTTGAGCGGATCATCTATCTTGGAAATTGCCGTTAAATGCGATAAAGGAAGGCGGTAGAACAACTTATCTGCCGGAACTTGCCACGCTTGTTGTTCCAATTCGGCGGATGACGTCCGCCGATTTATGATGTTTTCAGATTCGGCGGTTGTCGTCCGCCGAATTGCTTCGGGTAGTGCGATTTGAGAATTTTGCACTTGTGCGCCAATATAATTCAGAACCTCTCGCCCGAGTTGAGGATAGACCAGATACAAGCGTCGGAACTCACGGAAACGACGCTCCGTTAAGCCTTTAGTATGCAAGCGTTCTTCCAAACGTTTGAGCAATTTAGCACCATATTGCGCTTTGTCTTCGCCGTTCTGCTCAAACTCCACGATGTAGCAGCCCATAAGCCAATTACGCGCGGTCAAAGACAAATTGACCGCGTGAGCCGCTTGTTGTTGCAAAGCGGTTTGTATGGATGCAATATTTTGGACTAATAATTCAAACGTCATAATGAAAAGTACAAAAGCGGCTGCAAAGGTACAAAAAATTTTGCATATATGCAAGAAAAAGAATTAAAAAATAAGAATTATTGACAATTTAGGTCTTTAACGAGGGGCTATTGATTGACGATTTAAGTTAATCAGAAGCGCTTTAGAAGTGGCTCGAGACCGGAAAGGAGGCATCCTAGACCATGTTAATTGTAACACCACCATAATAACCACATATACAATACTTTACATTCAATTTTCAAACATTCAAAAAGTGTCATATTTTTATGTTTCAATTACATTGTTTTATACCACTTTCACACCTCTGACAAATCACATTCTCTCGTACATTTAAATTCATTTTTTTCATTTTTAACTCTTTTTATTTGCATATATGCAAAAAAAGTAGTACCTTTGCACCAGATTTTAAAATGCGTAATTATGCGCATAAGTGAAAACGCGATAAAAGGAACATGGATTATCAATATATAAATAAGATTGATTCGCCGGCGGATTTGAAGAAGCTGAAGGTAAGCGAGTTACCTGCTGTGTGTGCGGAGTTGAGGCAATTCATCATCGAGGCGCTGAGTAAGAACCCCGGACATCTCGGTTCGTCGTTAGGCGCCATCGAGTTGACGGTAGCACTTCATTATGTCTTCGATACCCCCAACGACAAACTCGTGTGGGATGTGGGGCATCAAGCTTATGCGCATAAGATCCTGACCGGAAGGCGGGATCGTTTTCACACGAACCGTCAGTTCAAAGGTCTCTCGCCGTTCACGAACCCGAACGAGAGCGAATACGATGCTTTTATTGCAGGGCACGCAAGTAACTCTATCTCTGCCGCACTCGGCATAGATATAGCAGACCGGCTACGCCTGACAGAACACAGACCGGCTACGCCTGACAGAACACAGACTGATATACCTGCCTCTCATAATACCGTAGCTATCATAGGCGATGGAGCGATGACAGGCGGTTTGGCTTTTGAGGGACTGAACAACACCTCGATGGATAAGAACAACCTGCTGATCGTGCTCAATGACAACCACATGGCGATTGATCCGCTCAAGGGCGGTATCACGCAGTATCTCGTGGATCTGACGACCAGCTCGACCTATAACAAATGGAGGTGGAGATTATACCAATTGGCGGAGAAGATGCACCTTGTAGATGAACATAAACGGAAGGCTTGGCTTCGCCGTAACAACAACCTCAAGGCGATGCTCAGCAAGCAGCCGAGCAATATCTTCACGGGTCTGAACATCCGTTATTTCGGTCCGACCGACGGGCATGACGTAGAGGGCTTAGTGCGCATCCTGAGTGAGATCAAGAACCACCGCGGACCCAAAGTGCTGCATATTATCACCAAGAAAGGCAAAGGTTACGCTCCGGCAGAGAACGACCAGACCGTTTGGCATGCTCCGGGAGAGTTTAATGTCGCCTCCGGCGAGAGAATTCAGAATTCAGATGTCAGAATTCAGCCTCTTTGGCAGGAGGTGTTTGGCGAGACCTTGTTGGAGTTGGCGAAGAAGAACGAGAAGATAGTGGGTATCACGCCGGCGATGCCGAGCGGATGTTCGATGAGTATCATGCAAAAAGAGCTGCCGGAACGGGTGTTCGATGTGGGTATCGCCGAAGGACACGCGGTGACGTTCAGTGCCGGTTTGGCGAAGGCAGGCATGGTGCCTTACTGTAATATCTACTCCACTTTCCTGCAACGGGCGTACGATAACATCGTCCATGACGTAGCGTTGCAGAACCTGCATGTAGTGCTTTGTATTGACCGCGCAGGTATCGTGGGTAACGACGGAGCTACGCATCATGGATTGCTCGATTTGGCGTATCTGCGTCCGATACCGAATATGCAGATCTGTGCGCCGAGAACGGCTGAGGATCTGAGGGAGATGTTGCGCCTTGCGGAGACGATGGAAGGACCAATAGCCATTCGTTACCCCAGAGGGAGAACGAATGGCGAAGTACGAAGGAACGATGTACAATGTACAAAGGTTCAGTACGGAAAAGGTGTCAAGCTGCGTGACGGAGAGGATGTAGCCGTACTGACTATCGGGGCAATCGGAAACACGATGGCAGAAGCGATAGAAGAATTAAAAATTAAAAATTCAAAATTAAAAATTGCTCACTACGACATGCGGTGGTTGAAACCGCTGGACGAGGAGATCTTACACGAAGTGGGTAAGAAATTCAAGACCATCGTGACAGCCGAAGACGGTATGATCGCCGGTGGTTTCGGAAGTGCTGTACTGGAATGGATGAGCGACCATGGTTACATGCCGCGCGTCATCCGTCTCGGCGTCAACGACCAATACGTAGAACACGGTTCCACCAAGGAACTATATCATATGTTAAAACTTGATAAAGAAGGATTATGCGAATCGTTATTGCAGGTGCAGGCGAAGTAGGAACGCATTTGGCGAAACTGCTTAGCCGCGAAGATATGGAGATCAGCCTCTTGGACGAGAGCCAAGAAAGGCTTGGTGACCTGAGCGCCAACTACGACATGCTTACAAAAGTGGGTAACCCCACTTCTATTCACGACCAGCGCGATATAGGTGTGGTCGGGTGTGACCTGTTCATCTCCGTTACCCCGAACGAGGCAGAGAACATGACAGCCTGCCTCATCGCCAACTCACTTGGCGCCAAACGAACTCTTGCTCGAATAGATAACTACGAGTACCTGCTGCCGGAGAACCGTAAGTTCTTCGAGGGTATGGGTCTGAACCACCTGATCTATCCGGAGGTGCTTGCTGCCAATGAGATCGAAGAGAGCCTGCGTACCAATTGGATGCGGTATCACCTGCATCTGTGTCAGGGCGCGTTGGAGCTTTGTATCATCAAAGTGCGAGCAGGAGCTAAGATCATCGGTAAGACTTTTGCGTCCGGCATCTATAACCACGGCAAATACCGTATTGTAGCCATCAAACGCGAGCAAACGACCCTCATTCCTCGCGGACAAGATATGGTGGAGGAGAACGACATGGTATATTGCGTGTGCCCGAAAGAGAACATGGAGTTCATGCGTGAGGAACTCGGTAAATCCAAACGCGAGATCAAGAACGTCATCTTCTTCGGCGGCGGACGTATTGCCCGCAAGGCGGCTACCGAACTGACGGATGAGATGAGTATCAAGATCATCGAGAAAGACCGTGAGCTATGTAATATACTGAGCGAAAAGGTTCCTAACGCTCTGATTATCAACGATGACGGAACGGATATGGACGTGCTCAAAGAGGAAGGCATCCAAGATGCCGACGCTTTCGTAGCCATCACAGACAGCAGCGAGGCGAACATCTTCGCTTGCCTTGCCGCTAAGCGTTTTGGTGTCCGTAAGACCATCGCAGAGGTGGAGAACCTCGATTATATCCCCATGGCGGAAGGTCTGGATATCGGAACGGTACTCAACAAAAAGACCATCGCAGCTTCGTATATCTACCAGATGCTCTTGGATGCGTCCGTTCGAGGCGTACATAACCTGACGAGTGCCGACGCCGAGATCGTGGAGTTCTACGCCAAAGAAGGCAGTACCATCACTCGTCATAAAGTGAAAGATATGGACCTGCCGGACGAGGCGAATATAGGCGGTATCGTACGTGCAGGAGAAGGTATATTGGTGAACGGCGAGACGCAGATTATCTCCGGCGACTTGGTGGTCGTCTTCTGTAAAAGTCATGTAATTAGACAATTAGCGCGATTCTTCAAATGACACGAACATTCAACTGGAGGTTAGTTTTCAAGACTATGGGCGTGCTGACGCTCTTAGAGGCGCAGTTCATGCTCATTCCTACTTTTGCGGCTTGGTGGTACGACGAACCGGATCTCGGCGCATGGATCATCTCCACTTTCGTGACTTGGTTGAGTAGTTGGTGGATGTTAGCAGCCGGTCGTCACGCAGAGAAGCGTGTAGGCGAACGTGAAGGCTACGTCATCGTAGCGCTGGTCTGGATCGTCTATTCGTTATTCGGATTGCTACCCTATTGGCTAAGCGGCGCATTGCCGGAGATCACCAACGCTTGGTACGAAGCCATGGCAGGTTTCACCACCACCGGTTCTACCGTCTTCACGGACGTAGCGGCTCAGAGCCGTTCGATCCTCTTATGGCGTTCGCTCTCCCAATGGATAGGAGGTATGGGTATCATCGTGCTGAGCGTAGCTATCCTGCCTATGTTCGGTCTGGGAGGAATGCAGCTCTACAGCGCCGAGGTGACGGGTGTCAGTTACGACAAACTGAGTCCTCGTATAGCCGACACCGCCCGACATATGTGGTTGACGTATATCCTTCTGACCATTGGCGAAGGAGTGCTGTTATGGTTGTTTGGTATGGGACGGTTTGACGCTATCTGTCACTCGATGGCAACCATCTCCACCGGAGGATTCTCTACTCATAACGACAGCGTGATCTCCTACACTCCCGCGATCCAATGGATCATCATGGTGTTTATGCTCCTCTCGGGTATTAACTTCACGCAACTGATCTATGCTTTCCGCGGCAAACCGATGCGCCTGATCCGTGACGAGGAGACGAGATGGTACGTGGGGGCTTGTATCATAGCAGGTCTGGTACTTTCCGGAGGTCTGCTCCTTCATACGCATCTGCTATCCGGCATCCGAATAGGTTTCTTTACCTCCATTGCGACGATCACCAGTACAGGATTTGTTGCAGCGGATTATATGGTTTGGCCTCCTTTCCTATGGATGATCGTGTTCTTTCTGATGCTCACAGGCGGTGCATCGGGTTCAACAGCCGGCGGTATCAAATGGGTACGTTTGGCTATTTTTGCCAAATCAGCTAACGCGGAGATCAAACGTCGTATTCACCCGAATGCGGTCATCCCTGTGCGTTTCAACGGCTTAACCCTACGCGAGCAGACCACCAGTAACGTGGTCGCGTTTATGTTCTTCTACATGGCAATCATCGTGGCTGCTTCGCTGTGTTTCTGTGCGTGCGGTATCGGTTTTGACGAGTCCTTGGGGGTAGCCGTTTCGATGATAGGTAATGTGGGTGTGTCCATCGGTCAATGGGGTTCCAGCGGATGTTATGCCGCCTTCCCGACCATCGCCAAATGGGTAGCGACCTTCGTTATGCTCATCGGACGTTTGGAGATATTCACCATCTTGCTGTTGTTCAGCAGAGCGTTGTGGAAGAAGTAAAATGATTTGACATTTGACATTTGAGATTTGAGTCCCAGTAAAGTATTCATATTTATTGCTTGCGTGATGGCAGGTTTGGCAGGGCTGAGTATGGTTCTGCCGGGAAGGGTTGTGTACCATGAGTACGAACTGAGATGGCCGACCTTAGCAGAGGTGATAGGAAACCCCACTACGTCTCAACAGGAATGTGAGGAGATAGAGGAGGAGATAGAGACAAGCCTTCCTGAGCCGCAAGATACTATCCTACCCGAACCCACAAAAGCAACAGAAGAGCCGAGGATAGAGGTACCTCGTGTGGTGGTGGACAGCACTGTTGACAGCAGAATCTTCTTGAAGTCGTTCTACGCTTCGTTGGATCAAGCCGATACCAAGAAAGTGAGGGTGCTTCATTACGGAGACAGCCAGATAGAAGAGGATCGAATGACGCAACAGATACGCGAAGCCTTGCAGAGCCGTTACGGCGGTTCCGGAGCAGGTCTGCTGCCTTTGGCTCAGACAATCCCAAGTCGTACGGTCAGACAGCGTCTTGTCATGAACGGCAAACAGATACAGCCTGCTCAAGGTCCGCAGCGATACATGGTCTATGGACCTAAACGGACACAACGAGAGGACGGTCTGTACGGCGTGATGGGACAAGTGGCGGTGATGAACGACAGCCTCGTAAGCGGCAGTGAAGAAGTCATCGCAATCTGTACGCCGCAGGACAATAACGCTCGTTACACCTCTTGGCAGATTTTCGCGGACAGCAGTGTTCATTACAGGACGTCCGGCGACTCCGTTTATCTGTCCGGCAAAGGATCCGTCTATGCCCTTTCGCAGGAGAGCAAGACCGGTGTCATCGTGGATAATATCCCTATGCGCGGATGTTTAGGAACCGTCTTCACGAAGATCGACCGTCAGCAACTGAGTTCATTCTACCGCGAGCAGAACGTGACGCTGATCATCATGCAGTTTGGCGGCAATGCGATACCTTTTAACCGAAACCCGAGTACCATCAGTTCGATCGTAAGAGGTTTGCGCGAGCAGGTTAGGTATTTGCAGTCCTGCGCGCCGGAGGCATCAATCCTCTTCATCGGTCCGAGCGATATGCTGACACAGGAAAACGGAGAATGGATCACGTATCCGATGATACCTTATATGGATCGCCTGCTTAGGAAGATGGCGATGGAGGAGAATATCGCCTATTTCAGTCTTTTCAACTATATGGGCGGAGCCGGAAGTATGGCTCGTTGGAAAGAGAACGGTTTGGCAGGCAACGATGGTATTCATTTCATGCGCAGCGGTGCCCGCAAAGCCGGAAACGCTGTAGTACAGTGGATTTTGGAAGGAATTCAGAATTAAAAATTAAAATTGGATTTTTTACACTACATATTTGCTTTTGACGAGAATAGCCCGTTATTGTTCACTCAGTTCTATTTCTGGGCGTTCTTTGCGATCGTGTATGCGCTGTTCGCGCTGATAATAGGGAATAGCGGGACAGGAAAGGAGAAAGGAAGACTCCATCTGCGCAATGTATATCTGCTGTTCGTCAGTTGGTTCTTTTACTACAAGACCAGCGGTTTGTTCCTGCTTCTCTTGGCGTTTGTTACGCTGAGCGATTGGCTTATCGCACAGAGAATTAAAGATTCTCAAATTAAAAATTACGAATTACGAATTAAGAATTACAAGTTACCTGTTGCCTATCTTTTCTTGGCGCTTTCGGTAGTCATCGACTTGGGGTTATTGGCATATTTCAAGTATGCGTATTTCTTCACGAACATGATCAATGACCTGTTCGGTACCGGTTTCCGTGTGTTTGACATCTTCTCCTATGTGGGTAACGGCTTCGCCGAAGCAGGTCGGTTCAGTGTGGACACCATCGTGCTGCCGGTGGGTATCTCGTTCTATATCTTCCAAGTGATCTCATATACTGCGGATGTCTTTAGGGGACGTATTCAGCCGGTGAAGAACATACTCGATTTCGGGTTCTACGTCTCTTTCTTCCCACAGTTGGTAGCCGGACCTATCGTGCGTGCAGAGGAGTTCATTCCGCAGTTATACAAACCGTTCCGTCTGAGCCGGAGGTTGTTCGGTATAGCGGTTTTCTGGATCTTAAATGGTTTGGCGAAGAAGATCATCATGTCGGATTACTTGGCGGTGAACCTTATTGACCGTGTGTTTGACAACCCCTTGCTCTTCTCGGGATTCGAGAACCTGTTTGCGCTCTTTGCCTACTCGCTGCAGGTCTATGCGGACTTCTCGGGCTACACGGATATAGCTATCGGCGTAGCGATGCTGATGGGTTTCTACCTGCCGATGAACTTCAACTCGCCCTATAAGAGCCAAAGTCCACAGGAGTTCTGGAGACGGTGGCATATGTCCTTAGGTAGATGGCTGAAGACCTATCTGTATATCCCCTTAGGCGGCAACCGGAAAATCGGTTTTGGTACGTATTTCTGGTTAAGTCTGATTGCTTTTGTCTCCGCAGCCTTGACCGGATGGTGGTGGCAGATCCTCGTGCCCTTTGCCGTATTCATGGTATGCGTAGCGATATACAACCATTGGGCACAATCCTCAAATCTGAAGCTTCTCTACGCAAATCTGAACTCGTTCATCACGCAGGTCTTGGGCGGTCTTTGGCACGGAGCAAGTTGGAACTTTATTATCTGGGGCGGTATCAACGGCTTCGGAATGATCATTGAGAAGATCTGGCGAAAGATGAATTGGCATCTTCGTTTTGCGAGCATCACCTTGCTGACAGCAGGTTTGTGTGTCGCGGATTTCTTCTCGAACCTGCCTGTTTGGCGTATGTTTGCAGTCTGGTCAGCGATCATCTGGCTCGGTACGGCTATTCGGTATGTCTATTGGCTCATCTCGCTGGACAGGGAGGAGATCTCGGAAAGAGAGAACCGGTTTACGAACACGCTATCGACCGTTTGGGCGATTCTACAGACCTTCACGTTTATCACCTTCACCCGTCTTTTCTTCCGAAGTAGCAGTAACCTCGATCCGGAGACCGCCAACGAGGTAGCATGGAACACGGCAAAGAACATGGTCAATCAGATAGGCGGCGCATGGAGCAATGCCATCATTCCGGATTTCCTATGGGAGTACCGATGGGTAGTAGCGATGTTCGTTGCCGGAATGATGATCCACTGGCTGCCGACCAACTGGAAGAGAAGGTACCGTTTGGCATTCAGCGCAATGCCTTTATGGCTCATGGTGATAGTAGCTTGCTTTGCTATCGTGGTGATCTATCAGTTCGTCACGGCTGAGATGCAACCGTTTATATACTTTCAGTTTTAGACCGCTACGCTGAAAGAGCAAAGACCGCTTCGCTAAAAGAATAAAGACCAAATATGTTAGTAGGCATCACAGGAGGAATCGGAAGTGGTAAATCCACTATAGTGCAGGTCTTAGCTGCACGTGGCTACGCTGTCTATGACTGCGATAGAGAAGCCAAACGGATCATTGTGGAGAACGCAGAGGTTCGCAAAGCCATCATTGCGCTCTTGGGCACCGAGGCATTCGTGCCTTCGCCTCAGCATCCTTTCACCGGCAGTTACAACACCTCTTATGTCTCGCAGCGGGTCTTTGCCGAACCCGAGTTGTTACAGCAACTCAATGCGATCGTTCATCCGGCGGTCAAGGAAGATATTCGAGTTCAGAGTTCAGAATTCAGAGTTCAGAATTCAGAGTTCAGCGTGCTCTTCGTGGAGTCGGCTATCCTCTTTGAGGCAGGTATAGACAGCTTATGCGACAGGATCGTAGTGGTGGATGCACCGGAAGAGGTACGGCTTCAACGAACGATCGCACGCGACTACCATGGAGACGCTACGGAGGAACATATCAATAAGGTACGCGCACGTATGCGCGCACAACAGTTCCGTCCGAGCGATGAGCAAAAGGCATCAAAAAAAGTCCTGACCATCAACAATGACGGTAGGACTTCTATCTCCGACCTCGCGAACGAGATCATTCAGTTTATCTCTTAATACTGCGCTGCATCATATACCGCGTCGGCTACATCGGAGCCTTTGAGACGCTCGATGATACAGAAAGCGAAATCGGCACTCAAGCCGGGTCCTTTGGCGGTAATCACATTCTTGGATTCCACCACCAGACCTCCCACATAACTTTCCCCTAACGCATCTTGGAAGCCCGGATAACAGGTAGCCTGCTTGCCCTCCAAGATACCGAGTTTACCCAATACCGACGGAGCGGCACAGATAGCAGCTATCAGTTTGTCTGCTTTGTTATGTTCTACCAGCAGATCGCACAATGCGGAATATTCACCGAGTTTGGTTTGTCCTCCCGGCAGGATGAGCATCTCAGCATCCGAGAAGTCGATCTTGTCCAAAAGACCGTCTGCTTCTACGGCGATGTTATGCGCACCAAGAACCATAGGATTACCGGTTACGGAAACAGTCGTCAGCGCGATGTTCGCGCGACGCAGTAAATCGATAGTGGTGATTGCTTCGATTTCCTCAAAACCATTGTCAAGAAATAGATAATTCATTGTAATTAAAAATTAAAAATTACGAATTACGAATTAGTTTAATTTAAATATATAGGTTATTGTTCCGATCTGATCATGATCGCCCTCTGTGAACTTCGCCTTACGCGCTGCATCGAGAGCCAGTTGTTGGGTTTGTTTATCCGACACATCGCCGCCGATGATAGTAGCTTCCTTTACCTGTCCGGCTGCGTTTACACGGATTCGTACCACTACTTTTCCTTCCTGCTTGAAGTCATTGGACGGTTGCGGCAGAGTACCTTTGATTCCTCGTCCGGTAAGGTTCCATGAGTTACCTCCTACCGAACCGTGTCCGATAGGATTGCCTCGCTGTCCGGAACCTTGGCTGCTTCCGGAGCCTTGGGTATTACCCGTTTGTCCGAAGAGCGAACCGAACTGATTTGCCTTCGCTATAGCTTCGGCTTCTTTGGCACGTTGTGCCGCCTCAGCTGCCTCACGCGCCTTACGCTCCTCTTCGAGC
>JAFXWI010000080.1 GCA_017542915.1 Paludibacteraceae bacterium | reverse complement strand
GGTGTCTAATGAAAGCTTGTATCGGTCGAACTGCTCTTTGTTTTTCTTACGTCCATCGAGGTCACCGTCTTCGAGGTCTTTTGCCTCTATATACGCGACAGCGAGATTTTGGCGCAGGACTGTCATATCAGGCGCACCGCAATCAATGTGGCTTTGCTCGTTCACCACTTTGAGTTTGGTACAATCCTCGATGAGTTGTTTCAAGGCAGGACGGAAGGAATGTTCGGTAGTAATACCCGTTTGAAACTGACGGTTTAGGTCTTGAATATATACCTTTATGGCATTATATATGTTGCTATTTGCAACATTTTCTCCTATGGGGGGGGTAAAATTAAACATATTATTTATTCATTATTCATTAGTCGTTAGTCATTACTTCATGGCTTCTTCGAGGGAAGCACATTTGTCACCATGGGCGTTGATCCAACCGACCTGTTTGGCAGGGTTACCGACCATGAGAGCATACGCAGGTACATCTTTGGTGACGACCGAACCGGCACCGATGAGGCAGTACTCGCCGAGCGTGTGACCGCACACGATCGTCGCGTTCGCACCGACGGATGCACCTCGTTTGATGATCGTCTCGCGGTACTCGTCCTTGCGGCTGACCGCAGCACGAGGGTTGATGACATTGGTGAAGACCATCGACGGACCGAGGAACACATCTTCTTCGCAACGCATACCGGTATAGACGGAGACGTTGTTCTGGATCTTACAGTTACGCCCGAGCACCACATCCGGCGAGATCACCACGTTCTGACCGATATTACAGTTCTCACCGATGATGCAGCCTTTCATAATATGGCTGAAATGCCAGATCTTGGTTCCTTTGCCGATTTGGCAACCTTCGTCCACGTAGGACGACTCATGTACAAAAACATTTTCCATTATCTTTTGTCTTTTATTATAAACATCGTATGCGTCTTGCTTGCGAAAATACCGTAACCGTTTTTCACATTGCTATAGACGATCAGTGGTTCCTCCAGACTCATGCCGGAGGCAAAGCCGGAGAACTCGCCTTGCTGGCGAACGTACTCCTTCATGGATTCGTAGTAGTAGTTATAGGTCTCGCTGCGCACCTCAAAATCGAGGATGAGCGAATCGACGGTATAGGTATAGGTTGTATCGCCTGACTTGATGGTACTCTTAGCTCCGGTACAGAGGGTGATGTCCGTTCGTTTGCCCGAAGGATAGTTTGTCCGGAAGAAGAGATACCCCTCGTCGTTGGAGTAATGAGCGTCGTAATAGAGGTTAATGCGGTTTTCGGAGAGGGCAAACAGCTCGTCCTTGGAGTACACTCCCCGACCATAGAATTTTGTCTTGGTGGTATCTTGGGTACGGGTGATATAGGCTATGCTGTTGACCCCTACCAGCTGATCGGTATAAGGATAGTCCGGCATCAGAAGGGACAGATGATACTCCATCAGTCCGTTGCAGTCGGTATCTTTCTTGAGCGACTCGATGGTAGGCACGAGCTTCGGAAGGATGAACTCCTTCGCGGTAATGGTGGGATAGTCGGGATGCGAGACGGTGATGCGCATCGTGTCGCCTGCCGGTATGGGGTTCGCAAGAGTGAGGTAATGCCAGTAGTTCGAGATGGAGTCCTTCACGATCCGACATTCACCGGAAGAGAGACTCAACTCAATCAACACGTTCTTCAGCGTCTCGGGGTTCGTCTTCGAGTTATCGACGATCGAATGCGAGCTGTTGATATAACATACGAGCCTCTTGGTGCCCGACTGCGGCATCGCTTCCAGCACCAAGACCGGCGCAGTCTCTTTGCCGGAATAGGAGATCTCACTCTCGCAGGAGACGAGCAGCGGAAGGAGGAAGAATATGTATATCAATCGTTTCATCTCAGAACTTAAAGGTATAACTCAAACTTGGTAATATCGGTAAGAGGCTGAATTTATATAACTTACCACCTCTCGGATAGACCAGAAAGGGGTTCAGACGGCTATACACATTATAAATGGATATATTGAGCATATGGTCAAAATCCGGATGTTTCTTATCGGGCAGATGACAGGTAGCGCCTACGTCCAGACGGTGATAGTCCGGCATCTTGTAGTTATTCCGTTCGCTGACGTAGTTGACATCGATAGCCTTAGGTTCTTTGGGTGTTTGGATAGCGGAATAGAGCCACGAGTCATAGTGCTGCAAAGCGAGCGTTCCGCGCGTACCTGTACCGTAAACAAACGTAGCAGCCACTTCCCATTGCTTGTTGATCTTGTACTGCAGGGTGACACTCAGATCATGCTCACGGTCGTACTTGGCGTGAAAAGGCTCCCCGCCGTTGAGTTGCTGACCGGCTTTATTGAACTGCCTCATCGTCCGGCTCCACGTATAACCGATCCAACCGGTGACGGGTCCGACGGTACGTTTGGCAAGGAGCTGCACTCCGTAACTCCATCCGTCCCCTATACAGACCTGTGTCTGCCAATTCTTACCGCTCATGTACGAGGCACCGTCTTGATACTCCAAGAGGTTCAGCATCTTCTTGTAGTATCCCTCGACGGAGAGTTCCACCTGATTGCAGATGTTATAGGTGATGCCTGCGGCTACCTGCATCGACCGCATCGGCGGCACTTTGGCGGT
Source organism: Paludibacteraceae bacterium (assembly GCA_017542915.1). The sequence goes on along the minus strand of JAFXWI010000080.1, from coordinate 6,790 downwards.
CACGGGCACCCAGAGGTCAGTAGGCATAGAGACGGAGCTGTTGGAGAGCATATGGACGTACTGGGACATATAGGCGTAGCTCATCTTGATGGCTACATCCTTATGGGGCAGGAACCGCAGTCCTACGCGGGGTTCGAAGGAGTAATAGGTCTTGCCTTCGGTATGATAGAGGGCGGCATGAAGACCCACGTTCGCCTTAAACCACGAGCAAGGTGTATAGCTGTCCTCTATGTATAGCCCTGCCTCATGGGTATAGACCGTACCGCCAACAGAGATCGTGGTGTCCAGACGCATGTCCCTTGAGCCATCATTGGAGTCCACTATCCAATGTCCTACCTGCGGATGAAACGTATGCCACGTATAGGCAGCCCCGAAATGCACCTCATGACGCGCGTTCGGTCTCCACTCAAAGTTCATCTGCGCCATCAGATCCATGATAAAGGAGTTATACCCTGCCTGCCGCTCGGTGTTAGCTTCCTCAGTGTTCTTGGCAAACTCGGTCTGCGTCATCGCCAGTTTGTATTTATACCGCGTGCAACTGATTTGCGAAGTACTATAGAGCCGACCGTTGAACCGATGTTCGTACTGCAAAGCGCCGAAGATATTTCCCCAGTTATACCGCATACGGAGGTTCGTGGGTCCTTTGGTAGCAGTGGACTGCTTAGTGCGGATTCGGTTATAGACGACATCATCGCCCATGTAGAAAGAGGCACTCAGTTTGTCATCGGAGGAGAATGTATGGGTTATTTTGGCATTGAGGTCATAGAAATAATAGCCGCCGGTAGAGATGGAGTCTCCTCCGGATTTGGCGGTAGAGAGAGCGGTAGTGACCGGCAGCGCCAAGAGGTCATAGAGCGTACGGCGGGCAGAGATGATAAAGGTCGTCTTTGCCTTCACCGGATCTTTGGCACGAAGCCGTCTCCATTCGTCCTTTTTCCAATAGATCGGTCCTTCCACCGACAGTTTGGTGGAGACGATGCCGATAGTGAGGTTGCCGTGATAGCCGAAAGCGTCACCGTCTTTCTGCCGCACATCGATGATAGACGAGAGCCTTCCGCCGTACCGAGCCGGGAAATTACCCTCGTAGAGGGTCACGTTCTTCACCGCGTCGGCATTGAAGACCGAGAAGAATCCGAACATATGATTGACCGAATAGAGGGGTACGCCGTCGAGCATGATCAGGTTCTCATCGGGTCCGCCGCCTCGTACGTAGAGTCCGGACGAACCTTCCGAACCGGACTGCACACCGGGCAGCAGTTGGATCGCCTTCATGACATCCACCTCACCGCCGATAGCGGGGATGCCTTTGATCTGCGAGACCGGCACTTCGAGTGCGGACATCTGCACCGACTGCGGCGCAGAGACCGACTGTTTGCCGGAGATCACCACCTCTTCGAGGATATTCGAACTCTCCAAGGGCAGTTCAATGAGGGTGTCTGAACGCAGCACGAAAGACTCCGTCCCCGGGGCGTCATAGCCCACATATCCGGCTTGCAGATGAACGGAGTCGGCAGGGATAGTGAGCGAGTAGAAACCATTGACGTTCGTCACGGTACCTACTCCGCTGTACAGATCCATCACGGTGGCACCAATGAGTCTCTCGCCGGTCTTGCTATCCAACACGAATCCGCTTACCGTAGGGTTTTTAGCCCATACGACAAGCGGAATCAGGGTTGCTATCAGACCGACGGTGTATCTCATAGACAGCCGATTAGAAGAAATATCTCAGTATATCATTTCCGTTCGCCAAGATCAACAGCGCTATCAAGATCCACCACCCTATGTTATTCGCTTTCTCCAAGAACTGATCACTCGGTTTGCGGCGGGTGATCATCTCCACAATGAGGAAGAGGATATATCCACCGTCCAAAGCAGGGATCGGCAGGAAGTTCATGAAGGCGAGGATGAGACTGATGATCGCGGTCTTGTACCAGAAATCAGCCCAGTTCCATACGGAGGGGAAGAGACTGCCGATAGCACCAAAGCCACCGACCGACTGTGCTCCTTCTTTGGTGAAGACGAGACGGAACTGCTTGACGTAGTTCACGAGGAATTTCCAACCGTGCTTGATGCCGGCAGGGATAGCCTGCAGGAAGGTGTAGGACGTATGCTCGAACGGCAGATCCAAACGAGCCTGTACGCCCAAGAGGCACTGGTCACCCAAGAAAGCACGGGTGCTCATCAGCTCCTGATGGCGGTAGAAACCGATCGTGATGGAGTCACAGGGATGGTTTCTCAGTTCCTGCGTCATCATGACGTAGCAAGGCGTCTCTACCCCTGCGATAGAGACGATACTGTCGTCTTTCTGCAAACCGGCATAATGGGCAGGCAGGTCAGGCAGGACGGTGTCTAAGACGCAGGGGATCCACTCCGATATGAGCACAAAATGCTGCTTGCGGTAGGACTTATCGGCACGCGCTTTGGCACGCTCGATCTTATCGAAATCATTCTGGAGAGCAAGGTAACGCGTACCGAGATCTTCGCTCATCGTAAGCGAGACGGTGTCGTCACCGCGCAGAACGAGTACGTCCCGCTCCCCTTTGATAATCAGGTCGTTCACTACATCGCCTAACTGCTCCGGTTCAACGCCGTTGATAGAGAGGATCTTATCCTGCTGCTCAAATCCCTCGCCTTGCAATAACTGCGAGTAGTAGAGGCCGTCATGCAGGTTACGAAGCGGTAACTTGTCCGAACCGTAATGCCACGTCAGGAGCACGAAGATCAGCATCGCCGTCAGGAAATTGACGAGGATACCGCCTAAGATGATGAAGAAACGCTGCCAAGCGGGTTTGGAACGGAACTCCCAAGACTGCGGCTCGGACGCTAAATCGTCCGTCGAGTGCGTCTCATCCACCATACCCGATATCGCACAATAACCGCCGAAAGGCAACCAACCTATACCCCATTCTGTCGTTTCGGGATACTTACTCCATTCCTCGTCTTCATTGGAAGCGAAGAACTTAGCGTGCCACTTGCCTTCAAAGAACTTGAAACGCACCAAACTGATGTAGGGGTTAAAAAAGAGATAGAACTTCTCCACGCGCACCTTAAAGAGCCGTGCGAAGAAAAAATGCCCTAACTCGTGTACGAACACGAGAATACTGAGGGCGAGTATTAACTGTAAAGCTTGAATCACAACAGGTAGGAATTAAAAATTATAAATTATAAATTAAAAATTAAGAATTATCTTCAAATCACAAATATTGCATCGCAATCTTCCTTGCTTCGGCGTCGGACGCCACGTAGTCCTCATACGTCGGTTTGGCGATGAAGGGCGTTTGGTCCATCGTCTTGGCGATGATGTCAGACATCTGAAGGAAGCCGCATCGTCCTTCGCGGAAAGCGAGGTTCGCCACTTCGTTGGCTGCATTGAGCACGCAGGGGATGTTACCTCCTCGGCGCATCGCATCGTAGGCGAGACCTAAGTTCGGGAACCGATGTAAGTCGGGTTGCTCGAAGGTCAGATCCTTGAGGGCAAAGAGGTCAGCCCTCGGGAAATCGCTTGCGAGTCGTTCGGGGAACGAGAGGGCGTATTGAATCGGCAGTCTCATGTCGGGTGCTCCGAGTTGCGCTTTGATAGCACCATCGGTGAACTGCACCGCCGAGTGTACGATCGACTGCGGATGAACGAGCACTTGGATCTTCTCCACCGGCACGCCGAAGAGCCATTTGGCTTCGATGACCTCAAAGCCTTTGTTCATCATCGAGGCGGAGTCAATGGTGATCTTCGCGCCCATATCCCAGTTAGGATGCTTGAGGGCATCGGCAGCGGTGACGGTCTTCATCTGGTCGAGCGTGAAGGTACGGAAGGGACCACCGGAAGCGGTGAGCAGGATCTTCTCTATCTCCGAGCGGTCTTCGCCTACGAGGGATTGAAAGATAGCGCTGTGCTCACTGTCCACCGGCAGGATCGGCGTATGGTACTGCTGCGCAAGGTCGCAGATGATCTCACCTGCTACGACGAGCGTCTCCTTGTTCGCCAACGCAATCGTCTTACCGGCTTTGATGGCTTCGATCGTCGGACGAAGTCCTGCGTACCCCACCATGGCGGCTACCACGATATCGATACTCGGCATCGTCACCACCTGAGCGATAGAGTCCGAGCCTGCCCATACTTTAATGTTGAGTGTTGAGAGTTGAGCGTTGAGAGAGTCATACAGGCTCTCGTCGGCGATGCAGACCACCTCGGGATGAAACTCCCTCGCCTGCTCCACCAACTTATCTATACTGCGGTTCGCGCAGATGGCATACACGCTGTACCGCTCCGGGTACGCGCGTACTACGTCCAAGGTCTGCGTACCTATCGAACCGGTACTACCTAATATACAAAGATTCTTAACCATTACCAAACAATCGCTTCTTCGGGGTTAACGAACTCACCGGCATTCCAGATCTCCATCTCCAGATCCTGCTGACCGTCCATCTGTCCGACGGCTTCACCGGCTTCCACTAAGGCGCCTTGCGTCTTGAGCGGACGAGCCACATGACGGTAGATAGTCATGTACGGCGTATGCTGGATGATGATGGTGAAGGTGTTGTCTTCGGCACGCTCGATGAGGACTATATGTCCGCGCATGATAGCGAGCACGTTCTCGTTCTTAGGCGTACGCACCACGATCGAATACCGATGTTCGTCGGGTTTAGCGGACTGCACCACCACGCCTCGAACGGGGCGGTAGAGTTGCTGCACAGTGCGGCTCGGCACGTCGAAGAGCAGCAGTCGGTCACGCTCTTTGAGTTCGTACTGCTCTTTGAACGCCTCGGTCACTTCGTTACGTTGCTGCTCCAAGATCTGCGCACGCTCTACGCGCTGCATCGAGTCCAGACTCTGCACGCTGTCCGATTGGATGTCTCCGGCAGTAAGCTGCTTGATGACATCGAGGTACTGACGTTGCAGGGTCAGGTCGGCTTGCAGCGAGTCCACTCGGGCGGATTCCTGAATCAGCTGCTGACGCAAACTCGCGCTATACCCCGGAAGGATGTTCCTCAGCGGGGTATAGACGATCAGTACGGACAGCAACACGATCAGTGCCACTATCGAGATGGTGATGAAGCTGATGGCGCCTAACAGACTGACGCGGATGTGAAACACTTCCCGCAGCGTCAGGTCGTCCAGCATCGCTAACCTGTATTTTCTTCGCTTTGTTGCCAATTTTTAATTCTTAATTTTTAATTTTTAATTCAAAATGGTGCAACCCTCGCAGGGCTTCAACTGTTTGAAGAAGTCATTTCCTTTGTCGTCCACGAGGATGAATGCCGGGAAGTTCTCCACCTCAATCTTCCAGATGGCTTCCATACCCAGTTCGGGGTACTCCACGCACTCGATGGACTTGATATTGTTCTGCGCCAAGATAGCAGCAGGACCGCCAATAGAGCCGAGGTAGAAGCCTCCGTGTTTCTGACAAGCATTGGTGACGTCGATGGAGCGGTTACCCTTCGCTAACATGATGAGCGAACCGCCATGATCTTGGAACTCATCTACGTACGGATCCATACGTCCGGCAGTAGTCGGACCCATCGAACCGCACGCCATACCTGCAGGGGTCTTTGCCGGTCCGGCATAGTAGATAGGATGATTCTTGAGGTACTCCGGCATCGGTTCGCCTGCATCCAGACGCGCTTTGATCTTCGCGTGAGCGATATCGCGGCCGACGATGATCGTGCCGTTCAGGCTCAGACGCGTACCGATCGGGTATTTCGTCAGGATAGCACATACATCTTTCATCGGCTGATTGAGGTCGATACGAACGGCATCGCCTTCACCTGCCTGACGCAGCTCCTCGGGAATGAGGGAAGCGGGGTTGTTATCGAGTTTCTCTATCCAGATACCGTCTTTGTTGATCTTACATTTGATGTTTCGGTCGGCAGAGCAGCTCACGCCCAGACCGATCGGACAGCTCGCACCGTGACGCGGCAGACGAACGACACGCACGTCATGAGCCATGTACTTACCGCCGAACTGTGCACCCAGACCGATCTTGTATGCCTCTTGGAGAAGCTGTTTCTCCAGCTCGATATCGCGGAAAGCACGTCCGGTCTCATCGCCGGTAGTCGGCAGGGAGTCGTAGTAATGGGTCGAAGCGAGCTTCACGGTCAGCAGGTTCTTCTCCGCACTCGTACCGCCGATGACGATAGCAATGTGGTAAGGCGGACAAGCAGCCGTACCGAGGCTCTTCATCTTCTCCACGAGGAACGGAATGAGCGTACCCGGATTCTGGATACGTGCCTTGGTCTCTTGATAGAGGTAGGTCTTGTTAGCCGAACCACCACCTTTGGTTACGCAAAGGAAACGATACTCGTTGCCCTCGGTAGCCTCCAAGTCAATCTGCGCCGGGAGGTTGCATTTGGTGTTCACCTCGTCGTACATGTTGAGCGGTGCGTTCTGCGAATAACGCAGGTTGCACTCGGTGTAGGTATTGAACACACCGCGGCTCAATGCCTCCTCGTCGCAGAAGCCCGTCCACACCTCTTGTCCTTTCTCGCCGTGGATGATAGCCGTACCGGTATCTTGGCAGAGCGGTAACTGTCCTTTGCAAGCCACTTCGGCGTTGCGCAGGAAGGTCAGCGCTACGTATTTGTCATTATCGGAAGCCTCGGGGTCACGCAGGATCTTCGCTACCTGCTCATTATGCGAGCGACGAAGCATGAAACTCACGTCATGAAAAGCCTGTTGCGCCATGAGGGTCAATGCCTCCGGCTGCACTTTGAGGATCTCGTGTCCTTCAAACTCGCTGACCGACACATAGTCTTTGGTCAGCAGATAATACTCTGTTTCGTCCTTACCAAGTTG
>JAFXWI010000010.1 GCA_017542915.1 Paludibacteraceae bacterium | reverse complement strand
CTCACCGTTCATCCGCTTGTGGATACCATCATCACCGTTTGTGACAATGACCTGCCGGTAATCTGGAACAACAGATGGAACGGTAAACAAGAGAGTTACTACACCTCCGGTCTCTATCGCAACGATACGACCATCAATGGTGAGAAGATGTTCTACGGTATACAAGTCAATGTAAGCAAACAAGTCTTCGACACCATCCGTCACGCGATGTGCGAGGGTGCAAGCTACGAGTTCAAGGGTAACACCTATACCGAAGCAGGCATCTATCGTGACACGCTCCGTGCAACAAACGGTTGTGACAGCATCGTGACCTTGATACTCACGGTCAACAAGCCGTACTACAACATCATCCGCGAGACCATCTTGGAAGGTCAGTACTACGTCTTCTTCGGCGATACGATCCGCGAGACCAAAGCCGTAACGCATAGTACTCGTACACCGGAAGGATGTGACAGCACGACGATCCTTGAGCTGACCGTACACCAACTCGTTGATACCGTGATTACCGTTTGCTCGTACGAACTGCCATACGTATGGACGAACAAGTGGAACGGCTTGACGGAGACCTTCTACAAAGAGGGAACATACCGCAACGACACCTCTATGAACGGCGAACACTATTTCTACGGTGTGAAACTCGAGGTACGTCAGCCGAGCGACACCACTATCTATCGCGAGATTTGCGAGGGTAGCAGTTATTCGTTCAACGGACGTGACCTAACCGTAGGTGGCGAATATCGCGACACGCTCATCAACACCATCGGTTGCGACAGCGTGATCATCCTCCACCTCAATGTACTCAAGACCTATCACAATGTGGTTTATCACTCGATCTTCGAAGGCGATTCGGTTGAGTTCCTAGGCAACTACTACAAGACTGCCGGTAATTATCCGTTCCACTTCACCAGCTCGTTTGGTTGCGATAGTATCATTGAGTTGCAGCTGACGGTTAACCGCCTCTTCGATGACTCGATCTCCATCTGTGCAAACGATCTGCCGTACGTATGGAAAGGCAAGACCATCTACGAGTCCGGCATCTACCGTGACACCGTCATCAACACGCAAGGCAAGGAGACAGTGATCGGTCTGAAGGTAACTGTTCTGCCGATTGTTCACGCACCGGAACCGATTGTCGCTACCATCTGCGAAGGTGACTTCTACAAGTTCGGAGACACGATCCTGACCACACAGGGTACGTATTACGACACCCTCGTTGCCGTGAATGGTTGCGACAGTATCGTCATGCTCGCTCTACAGGTAATGCCGACCAAGCATCAGATAGACAACAAGACCATCTTCGAGGGCGACACCGTTATGTTCTACGGAGACACCTTGACGACATCCGGTATCTATACGCATAACGATACGACCGCGAACGGTTGTGCTAACACGCATCAACTCGTACTCACCGTATTGAAAGAGGCAAGAATGGATACGACGGCATATGTCTGCGAGAATAAGTTGCCGTTCATCTGGCACGGATACGAGTTCAATCAGTCGGGTGACTATGAAGTACCGACCGCTTGGACCGATTCCTCACGCGTTGTTACTACCCTCCACCTGATCGTACGCGAAGCTCCGTACAAAGAAGTTCATGTGAATATGTGTTACGGTAATACGTTCATCGTCAACAACGATGTCATTACAGAAAGCGGAACATACGACTATACCATTAAGTCCCAATTAGGTTGCGACTCGTTAATCCGATATATCGTAACCGTTCATCACACCTTTGAACGTTGGGATACTGCACACATCTCCGATAAGCAATCCTATGATTTCCCCGCAGATGACGGATCAACACGCCATCTGACTATACCGGGAGACTACGAGTACACCGGAAAGACAGCCCTTACGGAATGCGATAGTATTATCCACCTCCACTTGGTTGTTCATCCGTCGTATTACTTCAAAGATTCGATAGAGATCTGTAAGTCGGATGCCAACTATCCGTATGTATGGAAAGATGGTCATGATTCGGTTATTACAACGATCTATGAGACGGGTACCTACTTCAACAAGCACCTAACTGCACGTTATGGCTTCGATAGTATCTACGAGTTGAGAGTAGCCGTTTACGACTCGTACCTGATTGAAGAGAAATACGAAATCGGAGTAGACGAACATCTGGATATTCATGGTCAGGACATCTCCAAGCCGGGTATCTACTATGACAGTCTCCTCTCGTCTCACGGATGTGACTCTATCTATAAGATTGTGGTGAACCCCAAACGCGTGAAAGAGTTCACATGGACAAAAGAGATCTGTCAGGGTGAATACTTCGAGTTCCCGGACGGTACCAAGTTCACACAAACGGGTAACTACAAGTATGTTTCTGCAGCGAAGGATAGTATCATCTATCTGAGTCTGAACGTCATCTCGGTATCTTACACCGAGGAGCGAATCGTCATTGCGAAAGCGTCCTTGCAGCCTTGTGGTGGAACCGACCCGAACTGTTATTCCTACCTCAACCCGAAGAACGGCAAACTGTACAACGATCTGCATGTGGGCTATAACATCTTCGAAGAGCGTTCGGCAAGCGGTACGAAGTGCGATAACATCCTCCGAACCATCATTATCGTTACCGAGCACTATAACAGAACTTGGGATCAACTACCTCTGTGTCCGGGCTCACAGATTGAGATCAACGGTACAGTGATCACACAACCGGGTTCGTACCAGATCGAATGTCTGAGTGACTTGACCGGTGAGATGGATTCGCTCTACCGCGTGAAGGTTTATCTGGCTAAGTCCTACGATATGCCGGCAGTCGATGTGACGATTTGTCAAAACGAACTGCCCTACACCTTCGCCGGTGAGACCCTCAGACGTGCCGGTAGCTACACCTTCACCAAGGAAACCAAAGAAGGTTGCGACAGTATCGTACGCATCAACCTGTCCGTCAACCCGACTTACCACGAATATACGGACGTAACCATTCCGGATTACGAGAAGTATCAGTGGAAAGACGGCGTTGAATACAACCAGACCGGTGAATACGACTACGTACTACCGACCATCAACAGCTGTGATAGTACCAACACCCTCCGTCTGACCGTCATTCCGACGCAGCGCTACACCTCCGCTGATACCATCTGCGAGGGACAAGAGTACACATGGAGAGGACATACGTACAGAGAGAGCGGATACTTCACCGATACCGTTTATCGTCCGGAGTCGTTCTTCTCGGCTATCTACACGCTTCAACTGACCGTACTGAGTCCGACCTTCGTCAATAATGCGACAGCAACCGACTTCTGCGCGGATGACAAAGAGTTCAGCGTCTCGTTCTCCTACTCCGGTGCTAAACCGACGATGTACAGCATCTACTTCGACGCACAAGCGAAGAGCGTAGGATTCCAAGACATCATCAACAAACCGTTACTCGGCGAAGATAAGATTGCTACTATCCCTGTTCCGCAGAAGAGCGACACCCTGCCGATGGGTCAGAACAACTACATCAAACCGAACTGGTACACGATGAGCCTTGTATTCGACAACGGTGCTTGTGCTCCGAGCAGCGCAGATAATATCAAGTTCTGCGTCAAGTATCCAAGCTGGGTAATCGAGCAGAACTGGGACGATGTAGTAGCTCCGCTAAACAAAACGAACAACGGCAGATACGAGTTCTCGCAGGTAGAGTGGAATATCACACGTACCATCGGCGGCTATACCGACGTGATCAGTATTCCTAACAACGGTCAGGGATACCTGCACTACGACGACCTGCGTGTAGGCGACGAAGTATTCATGATCGCAACCCGTAAGGGTGAGAACTACTCTATCCCGAGCTGTCCGATCGTTATTCAGCCGTACGCTTCGAGCACCGGTAACGAACCGACCCTCGTAGATCCGATATACGTTTATCCAAAGATGGCTCCGCGTCATGCGCCGAAGATCACCATCGAGGCGCCAAATGGCTGCGACTACACCATCTACTCGTCTATGGGTTCGTTCATCTCCGGCGGCTCTATGGAAGCTGGTAAGCAAGAAGTAACCCTGCCCAATACCAACGGTATCTACTTCATCCGTACTGTACAAGGCAAGGAAGACACAACGCATAAGGTAGTCCTCTACTAAGAGGGCTTGCCTATGCGCCCTGTCGCATAGATACAACAAAACCCCACGATCTGATTTCGTGGGGTTTATTGTTGACTTCGTGTGGTCATCGTGGGGGCATCGTGGGGTCATCGTGGGGTCATCGTGGGGTCAGAGCGTTATTATCGTGTTATCTCAACGTGCAACAAACCATAAATTTTTGCGTGGCACTTTTGGCACTTTTACACTACAAGCTTTTCTTCCAGAAAGTGGAAGTAATATCTTCCCATTGGTTCCCTACCCGTTTGTAGAGACGCTGGTTCGTTTTCTCGCTCTTGAGACCTCCCAAGTCCTCTATATACGGTCCGAACTTTATGAAGTTGAAAGTTGATAGTCGAAAGTTGAAAGAAGTTTCAGGAGTAGCCGGACGACCGGAATACCAAGCCGTTTTTAATCCCTGCACATGACTTGCCAAACGAACTACCTCCTCCGGATCGGCGTCTCCGCCCATGAACGCTACACAGGTGATAAGACCCTTATAGCGTCCTATCAGATCGTCTAAGAGTGCCTCGTTGAGTTCCTCTCCTATGTCTTCCCACAGATGCTGACTATGGCATCCCGGGCAATGACAAGGACAGTTAGAGAGATTAAGGGCGAGAGTTACCTCGCCCGGAATCTCTTGAAAGACTATGTCGAATGATGCTACTTTCAGCATTGCGGTGCTTTCTGCTTTTCTGCGTAGTAACGCTGAGCCGCCTCTTTCTGACGTGCCTCTGAGAAGTTCGATACACGCTTCATATAACCGATCACACGGGTTAGATAGTCCACGTTCTTCGAGTGACAGCAAGGACACTCTTTGAGGTAACGTTTGTCGATATGACCACAGTCGTTGCAGACCGTATTCGGGATATTGAAGGTGAAGTAGTTACAGCCCTCTACAGCCGCTACGCGCAGCAGTTGACGGTATTGCTCTTTACTGAGGTGCTCCTCTAAGTTGCAGTGCAGCGCACTACCACCGGTGAGGTGCTCGATGTATTTACGTCCGTGCAGACGGAAACGATCCAATACGTTCAGACTCTTGTCCTCTACTACGTAGAAATAGCTGTTGTAGCAATCACGCGGTACTACATAGCCGTCCTCTTTGTCCCATTTAGCGTGCTTAACACCCACGTTCTCCGCAGGGATCATCTCGCAGTTGAACATAACGTCCTTCGTGCGGTACTCTTTGTTCTTCTTCTCGATGATACCGAGCAGCTCCTGAACGAAGTGTGCGTATTCGGGTGTATCTTTGATCTCCAAGCCGAGGAACTCAGCAGCCTCCACCAAACCGTTCACACCGATGGTGAGGTATTGACGACCGATGTTGATATAACCGGCGTCGAAGAGCGGCAACATACCTTTCTCCTGCAGGTTCTTGAGGTTCTCGTTGTAAGCCAACTGCACCTTGTGCATGAGATCTACTACATCCTCAATGTATGCCTGATACGGGATGTTATTACGAACGGCGTACTGGATAGAACGGTTGAGGTTGATGGTGAGCACCGATTTCGAGCCCGTAGAGATACCACCGGCACCAAGGGTATAGCTGAAGCTATTATCAGTGATGGCGTTACGCAAACGGCAGCACGAAGAGAGACTGTCCGCATTATCCGATACATAGGTGAAGAAAGAGTGACCTTTGGCGTACATCTCTGCGGTGAAATCGCCGTACTCTTTGTCCTTGATGTCTCCGTTCTCTGCCAAGAGCGCCATGGTCTCAACTGGGAAGGTCAGGACGCAACGGGTACGCTCTTCGTTGAACCAGTTCATGAAACGACGCTGCAACCAATCCAAGCTCTCCCAGTGAGGTGCCTCGCCGTTCGGGAAACGGAAGTTCTCGAACAGGCTCTTGAAATAGTAGCGGTCATAGTAGCTGATATTCCAGAAGACCGATTGGAAATTACGAGCGCCCGAAGGCTGATTCAGGCTATACACCACCTGCTGGAAGTAGTCGGTGATGACCTTATCGATCGTGCGACGCTTGAGGCTGAGATCGACTACTTCGTCCGCACGTTTGTAGTAATCCTCACCGAACTCCTGCTCAATGAAATAGTTCATGTACATCAGGAACTCAGGCGTAGCGCAGGCACCGGAGAGCATGGAGGATACCATGAAGACCATGTTGATGAATCCGCCGCAGAACGACTTGAGGTTGTGAGGAGGCGTAGCGTTACCGCCAATACTCTTGGTTCCACCGATGAGCCAAGGATACATGGTGATAGAAGCGCAGTAGTTCGCCAAGTTGGTCTCGTCATTCTTGTAGATAAAATGCTGGTTGAGGAGCTGCATATAACGGTCGCTCAACTCCTTGCCGAACATCTCTTTGATGCGCTCGGTGAGCAAACGACGGTTCAGACGGATGAAGCCCTGCTTCGGCAGCTCGCCTATGAGCGTAGCGATGTTCTTGTGCTCCACGTTCGCATTCGCATCGAACTTACTACCCTCTGCCGCATTGGAAGCCTGCACGTAGTTCATCATGAAATCCAGACGCTGCTGGGTCTCACGATCCTCTGTGTGTCCCTGACGATAGAGGATGAACGCCTTTGCTACCTGATAGTATCCTTCGCTCATCAAAGCGACCTCCACTTGGTTTTGGATCTCCTCAACCGTTATGCCGTTATGTACCCGCAGATGCGAAAGAATAGCACCGAGTGTCTCCTCTGTCGCAAAAGCACCTACTGCCAAGAATGCCTTAGAAATTGCATTTTTGATTTTGTCAATGGTAAAAAGTTCTTTTTTACCGTCACGTTTAATAATGTATGTTTCCATAGATATAATGTTATAAAATCACTTATCTCTCGAAGATGGACCGACATTGGACCGATATTGGACCGATATTGGACCGACATTGACCCGTTCTGGTCGAGGAATTTTCTTCCATCTAATAATATCAGCGAAAAAGCGATGCAAAGGTACAACAAATTTTTGAATTGTGCAAATTTTTTGACAAATATTTTCAACAAAATTTTACAAAGTTATCCAAAACTTTCAGTCTTTTTACTCAGTATCAATGATTTACATTTTTTATTAACACAAAAAGTTTTCCAAAACATAAATTTGTTGATAAATCATGGTCACATAAAACAAAAAAGAAGGCTGCGCGCTGCGCAGCCCTCATTTTTCCTATGTTTGCCCTATAAAAGGGTCGTTTCTTACTTCACGATAGTACCCTGAGCGTTGAACTCTACACCATTCTTGATGATGATGAGTTTACCATCACGAACCACCTTCACAGCGGCAGCTTTGGCATCGGTGTTCTCGATACCCTCCGGATACTCACCGAGGCGGCAGTTGATGGCACGACCCCAAGTGTTGGTAGCCTCTACCTCGATCACACCATTCTCCAGAACGGTAACGGTTCCGGCATTGAGCAACCACAGCGGAATAAGAATCTTACCTTCGGCATTCTTAGTACCTGCAACAGAACCATAGAGATATTGGTCAATATAACCTGCGCTAACAGAACCGGCTGCACCGGTGTTATCAATTGAATATTCACCGGCAGCCAACTCAGTAGCACCTGCCTCTACATTAAACTCAATAGCGATCATGTTGTTCTCAGCATCTGTAGCCTCAACCACCAATACGGATTGTGCCAAATACTGGTCATCAATCGTATAAACCGGGAAGTTGTGATTGAAGTCTTCGTCTTGTGCATCATACTCGTCACCACCCGGCACGTAGTCCTCAATAGTAGCGGTGAGGTTCAGGGTGAACTCAATGACATCCGAAGGATCGTCGTAGTTCTGTCCTCTCAATGTACCAGTGATGGTAGCGTTAGTACCAGAAACAGCTACGTTGATGTTCGCATCTACCATATCGTAGTACAAAGTATCTGCTCCTACGACTTTCATTACAAAGGTGTAGTCAGCAGCCAAATCAGCAGGACCGTACGTATTCGGAATGGTAGCAGAATAAGCTGCGATAGTTAAGAAAATGTTACCATCAGCGCCTGTGAATTGCCAAGCTTGACCCTCATAGTTAGTGATTACACCGCTCATGGTCAAAGTCTCCTGACTTGTAGGTTCCGGAGCCACATAACTCAGGTTAAGGATGTACTCTACGCCGTCCATACTCAGTGCAGAACCGGTGATTACATACCCTCCATTAGAAACAGCAACAGTAACCGACCCCTCATAGAGTTCGATCTCGCCGTTTGCATCCTTAATAGTCAGGTCAACCTCCTCTGCATCAAACGTACCTACATAGTTATCAGCCGACAGATACATACTAACCGAATAATCTTCATTACTTGCGTTAACTATGATGATACCGAAGTAGCTTGCTAAGCTTTCATCCAGTACAAGGTTTGTACAGGTGATATTCTCCTGGCTTTGCGGAGTCGGGATAACAAAGAACATCGTAACATGATATACATTACCGTCCTTAGCAAGGATCCAACCTTCCAAGTTGAGATTACCATTGTTATCCGTAACAATGCAGTGTGCCTCTTTAGCCTCCAAGTCGTTCACGAAAGTATAATCGAGGTTCATATCTTCCGGAGCGAATTGACCTGCAGCGGAACCTTCAGTAGCTACGGTGAACGTGAATGCTATATCCATCGAGTCGTTCTTCGTACGCAACTGACACATATTCTGCGCAAAAATAGGCTTATCCATGTGCTCTTGGAAGAAGATATCAATGGTGTCACCCGTGATAATAAGCGGAGCCTCCTGATAAGCCAAGGTGTAGTTGTTACCCAGCGTATCGGTGAACGCAGCATCGAAGCGAACCAACTGCTGCTCCTCATATACAACCAACGACTTCGTCAGCGATGCCGATGCATACACGGTTTTGTTGTAAAGAGAATCTACCTTGTATGAATAGTTTGCAAGCATGTCAGCCGAGGTGTAGGTCTGACCAAGTGCTAATTCTTGCGTACCTTCTGCTACTATTACATCAAAGTAGTAACCGTTCTTATCAGCGTCGTACAGTTTTACCCATACATCGTTACCAGAAGCGTAGAATTTCTCAGTATACGACTCGATAGTGATGTTGTAGTCCTGCTGCTTAGCCTTCGGCGCACGCTTCAAAGAGGTAGCCAAACGATCTGCTTTCATTAAACTTTTAGCAGGAAAAGCCTTAAATGGGCTGTCTGCCTTCACTGCCTTCGTCTCCAAGGCCTCGGCGTGTTTGGATTTACCCAACACCTTAGCAGGAGTTGCACTTACGCTCCATACCATAGTCAGAGCGCAAAGGATAGAGAAAAATTTCTTCATAATTCCTTTTGTTTTTAGTTAATAATGTTTATTTTTGCTTTGAATTTTAGTCGAAATGTTTCTTTTTGGTAAGTACACACAACAAAATCGGCACAAAATTACTATTTTTATGGCAAATATGCAAACTTTTGCTACATAAAAGGCGCCAAAAGTTCATTTTGTAAAGTCCACTTTGCAAAAAAGCGATATTTTTATTTGCATATATCAAAAAAAAGCAGTACCTTTGCAGCGCGAAATGAAAAATAACAGTACCAATGAAAAAAATCATCTTCTTATTTATTATTGCGCTCGTGTGCGTACACGCGCAAGCAGAAACCCGTTATGTCGGCGGTGACATCTCCGCACTGCCTTTGTATGAACAACACAACTCTCCTTACAAGGATGTCAAGGGCAATAACATCAGCGACCTGCTCACATGGTTTGTGCAGGATTGCGGATGGAATACCTTCCGGGTTCGTATATTTGTCAACCCGACGAAGAAAGATCATGGCGGCACCTCTAATCCGACGGTATGTCAGGATCTGGCTTTCGTTACCGCTTTAGGTAAACGCATCAAAGATGCCGGAGCTTATTTCATGCTCGATTTTCATTATTCTGACACATGGGTCGATGCAACGCATATACAGGCTCCATCGGCTTGGAAGGGTGTTTCGGATGCGATGATGGCGGATAGCGTCAGCGCTTATACGCATCGTGTGCTGCAGACTCTCAAAGCAGAAGGAGCTACGCCGGATCTCGTACAAGTAGGAAACGAGATCATGTACGGTTTGTGCGGCATTCAGGTGCATCCGTACGACAAATCCGGAGATAACTGGGACGGCTATTTAGGGCTGCTCCATGCAGGCTGTAACGCCGTGCGGGAAGAGTGCCCCAATGCGCAGATCATCATCCACACCGACCGCCCCACCAACACCGGCTACAACTCCTATTACTATAACAAGCTCAAGAACGCCAACGTGGATTTCGACATCATCGGTTTGAGTTACTATCCTTTCTGGCACGGATACATCAACGCTGCACAGGTAGCCAATCAGTCGGATAAGAACAACCTCGTCAATGCCATCAAGAACCTGAAAACGCTTTTCCCGACCAAGCGCGTACACATCGTGGAGTGCGCCTATAATTTCCAATGGTGGCCTTCAAGCGGTGTCAACTATGACACGCGTGGTACTTGGCCTTGCTCTGTAGCGGGACAATACCAGTTCGTGAAAGATCTGGTAGATAATCTCAAGCCGCTTGAGAACGTAGATGGTATCTCGTATTGGTTCCCGGAAGAAGCAGGAAACGGCGATAAAGGAACGGTTATTCCGTCATGGCAGAACCGCGGTTTCTGGGACGAGAACAAATCCACAAGCGGACACGCCATCAATAAAACCGGAAACGTCTCCGGCACGAAAACTGCCGAAGACGTTTGTGCGCCGTATTACATGCGCAATTTCTATACTGATCCTTTAGAAGGACTCTCTACGGAACGTTCGTCGGAGGAATCTCCATGCCGGAAGATTCTGAAAGAGGGGCGGGTTCTGATTCAGCGGCCTGACGGCTCTCAAGTTGCTCTTGACGGTAGCCTGCAATAAAGAGCATCGTCACCGCAAGCAGGAAATAGCCTCCTGTCAAAATCCATAAAGCAATATACTCGGTGCGCGTCGTCCAAAGCGATGCGCCCATTGAGTTGATATGTATGAACCCATGGGCAGCCCATGTATAAGGGACGAGGTACGACAACCATTTCCAACCCAGCGGTACCATCTCTTTCGGCCACGAGATACCGGCACCGAAGAGGAAGATAAGCGAGGTCGAAATGAGCAGAACCATACCTGCCTCACGGTTGCGGATAAAGAAGCCCACACACATGGACATGAAGATGACCGAGAGGATGAAGGGCACGTTAAAACGCAGGATGTCTCCTATATTGCCAATGTGCGGTATCTCGAACAAGCGAGGCAGCAGACCTAACAGGATAGCTGCTAAGGCGTAATATATCATGAAATAAGCTGCCGCACGAGCTAAGGTGATACGGATAGCCGAATAGCCTCTCTTACGTCCCGGAATACGAAATAACTCTTTTTTCTCCTCACGAAGGGTACCTGCCATCATACACATACCGAAGAAGAGCGTCTGATGGAGGATCATGACGAGGATAGCAGGGATGAGGAACGAACCGTAACCGCCGTTGGTAGTGTACAGCGCTGTCTCAGTATAAGGAGCCTGTTGCACCAACGCCCACGACATCTCCGGTCCAATGCCCATGTTCTCATAGCGCTCGATCTGCACATTACGCATGGACTCTAACATGACTTGGTTACAACTCAGGTAAATCCCTTTCATATAGAGGAAGGACGACATATCGCAATAGAGCGAGATCGTTGCCTTACCCAGCGGATCAGCTAATTGGGAAGCATAGTCACGCGGGAAATAGATAATACCATGGATCTTCTGATCCCGCAACAACTCCTCCGCTTCTGCTATGGACGCACAGGTATAAGCCAGTTTGATATCGGGAGCCGCACTCCATCGATGCAGGAAATCACGGCTCTCGGGCGAATTGCTCATATCGACTACCGCCACAGGGATATTCTGAACCTGCTCATTCCAGTACATCGCTTTGTACAGGATCGGATATGCCAGCGAACCAAGGAAGAAGATGACCATCACGCCCGGGTCGGTGAAGACGCGACGCAACTCATCGACCGTTATCCAGCATGCTTCCTTCAGCTGCAACCACCATTGATATAATAAACGATACATACTATCTATTTAAGCGGATAATTCTGATAAATAAGCGCACGGTGCAGACGGGGTGCCACACAAAGCGCAGGGACAATAAAGGCAACCAACATTAGTGCCGCCGGGGTACTATTGATAGCCGGAGCACCCATCAGTGCCTCGTTCACATAGATGACGTAGTAATGGCGCAGCGGTTCAAGCCAACTCAATGCCTGTACGGGCGGTAACATTCCTATCACCGGATACGTAAATCCGGAGAGCGAGAAGCCCAACATCGAGTACAAGGCACCGACGGAAATAGCATCACGCAGCGTCGGCAGCAAGCCGATGAGCACGATACCCATCACCTCCATTGCCATGATGAACAGCAGCAGACCGAAGAGTAAACGCCAGTGGCTGCCCAATACTGGAAAGCCGAACATGTTAAACATCACCGCGTAGCAAACAACACCCAATGCCATGTAAATCACCGTAAAAGGCAGTAACTTACCGATCATAGCAATCGTGTAGTTACCTCCGGCCGTACGAAGCCACTCTCGTGAAGTTCTGCTCTTAAGCTCAAACCCCACCGCAAAGACCGTCAGCATCAACGCAATCACGCCCAATATACCCGGCAGCACGGTGCTCACCAGATAGATGGTGTAGTTACCCCACGGGTTCGCTACCATATGCGCATCGATGCTCACGGGCTGAATACGATGCATGATGATATCATCGGTCATACCTTTCTTACGCAATACCTCGCGCTGGAAAGCACCGGAGATGAGGTTCACAATCGTCAACATCTGCTTGTACGCCGTGTTTCCGCCCACCGTATAGGCATTCGTCACGTAGAAATCCACTCGCGGACGTTTGAGGGAAGCCAAATTGCTATAGAAACCGTGCGGAACAACAAGGATACCATAGATCTTACCCTGCTGCATCGCATCGCGTGCCTCTGCGTAGTTATTGGTAACGAGCTGGATATTCACCGAGGGCGTAGCCTGCATCTCATGCGCAAGGCGACGGGAGATAGAGGACTGATCCATATCCACCACCGCCACAGGCATCTCTTCCGCAGCACCGGCTTTCATCAGCGTCATGAAGAAGAACAGGGAGAACAGGAATGCTCCCACTGACGCAGTGAGGTACAAGGGACGAGAGACGATGCGCTGTAACTCACGCAGCGTGACCTGCCAAATATAATGGAAAATCTCTTTCAACTTACAAATTCAACTTTCAACTATCAACTTTCAACTCTCAACTATCAACTATTA
Organism: Paludibacteraceae bacterium; assembly: GCA_017542915.1. Next base: position 14,657 of record JAFXWI010000010.1, on the reverse strand, counting down.
CTTCTTCTCCATCACCAGAGCAGTCATACCCGGACGCAGACCGTCAATAGGAGTAACGGGACGACACTTCACATCGAAGGTACGCACATCATAGCCGCCATTTTGTTTGGTGGTACGCCAAGTAGCGTAGGTACCCATCGCCTTGATATAGGTAACCACTACCGGGTAGGTCTTGTCCTCGCCTAGCGCCGGAATACGGACATCTATCTGGCTACCCTTACGGAAACCGTCCAACATATCTTCGCGCACGGAGAAAGTGAACCATACATCTGTCAAATCCAAGATTGCCATGACAGGACTACCCTGTCCTACCAATTCACCTACTTTGGGGAAACACTCGCTCACCTCACCGTCGCAAGGCGACAGGAGATAACGCTCAGCCTCTGCCGCAGCCAATTCCTTGAGCATTCCATCTACTCGCGCTACCTGAGCTCGTGCAGCCTCTTTGTCCTCAGCGCGAGCACCGGAAAGCGCCATGTCGTACTGACTCTTAGCAGCTTTGACGGTAGCCGAAGCGGCTTTATACTGCGCCTCTACCTCATCGCGTTTCTGCTCGCTGACCACACCTTTCTCAAACAAACGCTGTACACGCTCGTAGCTCTTACGGTAGATCTCCTCACCTGCCAACGCTTTCTGGTACAACTCATAAGCACCCTCGATCTGCTCGGGCTGTGCTCCGTTCTTGGCTTTGTCATTCACAGCCTCAGCCATACGACGGGCTGCCAAAGCCTGATCTTTCTTTGCCTCTACCTCCGGCGAATAGATGATCACTAAGGTGTCACCTTTGCGTACTTGTTCGCCCTCCTCGACGAGATACATCTCCACACGGCCGGGCACTTTACCGGACACACGGTACTCGGCAGCTTCCGCTTCTCCCTGCACCAGAATTTTCTCGGGTTCGAGCGCCAAGATACCTACCAGCGCTACAATGATGATCACTGCCAACAGCGCTACAACGCCTAAGAGCAGACTTCCTTCTTTTTCCTTTTTCATATTGCTAAACTTTCAACTATCAACTTTAAACTTTCAACTATCATTCCAACTCTCCCATATACCGTTTGAGGGTCGTTTCGGTGGTCTTAGCCTCCGTCTCGGCATCGATGCGGTCGGAAGCTGCGGACATCCAATTGGTCTGCGCAGCCATGAGTTCGGAAGAAGTAATCATTCCGGCGTCATACGACTCACGCGCCATACGGAGCACCTCATCAGCATTCGCTTCGTTCAAACGAGCCAACGCCACTTTCTGCTGCGCCTCCATCAGTTTCTGATTAGCCTGTGTGGTCTGCAGCGTCAGCAGTTCACGGGTCTCTTCGGTACGAAGACTCGCTACTTTGGCTGCCTCTTTGGCGGCTTTGTAGCGCAATATATCATCCGCATGAGCGATCGGCACGTTGACCACTACGCCCACCGAGAAGAAACCTTTGGCGTTCCACGTATGGCTGAAACCATTTTCCACATTCGGATTCGACCAGATATAGTTGGCAGAAGCAACCACATTCGGTTGCAGACCTGCGGAAGCTATCTTAGCGGTACTCTTGGCAATTTTCTCTGCCTCCTCTACCATCTGAAGCTCATGACGACGCTCTACGTACAACTCCGCGTTGATACGAGGCGCAGCCAAAGAGGTCTCGTTCAGCCCGCTGTCATCTACTTCAAATTGATCCATCAGCGGCAGACCGCAGACCTGAGCCAAGGCCATACGGGAAAGGATCAGACCGTTCTCGGCTTGCAGTTTCTTTACCTCCGCCTCACCGCGTTTGGCAGTCACTTTGAGCAGATCCGACTTGGTAGCCATACCTTCGTTCACCGCCTCATTGACATCGCTCTCCAGTTGTACGAGCAGGTTGTAATACTGATTTGCGAGCTCTTTCTTATGCTCCACAGAAACGACTCTCCAATAGGCTTCGTCCACCTTGCCGATGATCTCATCGTGCTTGGCATCCGAACGGAAACGCGCTAATTTCTCGGCAGACTTGGAGATCTTGTACAGCTGAATCAAGCGTCCGCCGACCCAGATCGGCTGACGAATACCCACTTGTGCTACGAGGATGTGCTGCATATCAAGGGTCAACGCATCGTACAGATGTTTGTACGTGTTCGCAAGGGTCTGACCGGCTTGGTTCGCGATGTCCATCAAGGGCTTTTGAAAAATCGTACCCGAAGTCATGTCGATCAATCTACTCAGCGCTGTCGTACTATTCCAATCAAAGGAAGCCGAGCCGTCACCATGAACAGAGGCTGTACCAAGGGCAAACTCCGTCTGATCCGCTAAAAGATGAGCCTGACGCGAATTCCACATATAACCGCCGTTCGCACTCACATGAGGGAACATAGCTGCTAAAGCTGCCTGACGATTATACTTAGCAGCAAGGACGGAAGACTCCTGAGCACGCGAGCTTGCACTGTTGCTCAAAGCCATCTCGCGACACTGCTGAAGCGTGTACCGCACGGTATCACCGGCAGACAAACTGACTGACATAGAGATGGCAGCCAGAAGAAACAATAAATACCTTTTACTATTCATTATTCACAAAATATTTTTCTACCCAATTACAAAATCAGCCACAAAATTACTGCTTTTTTTTCATTTATGCAAATAATTGCGACATTTTTTAGCAAATATTCGCATATTTTAAGCGATTATGACTATTTCTTGTTCGACAAAAGCTCTCACTACGGGTCAATGTATGCGTTGACCGGTGATGGTGAAGATGCTCTCTCCTACTTGAATGAACAACTGTCCCGAACGGAGATACTTACGCGCAGGAACGTCCAAGGTGGTCGCATCAATGCCCGTCGAACCGCAGGAGGTGAGGTACTCCGAATAGGAGATGCCGGATCCGGTAGCGTTGATGACGACGCGGGTGAAGCCGATACCTTGACCAGTGTTATAGTTCGTGGAGAAGGTCAGCGGTGCACGTCCGGAAAGCGGCTGCGTATTGGTCCATGTATAGTCGCTGAGGGTCTTACCATTGATGGCTACGATCGTCGCTATCTGGGTCTGACCGGCTTTGACATCGAGGTTACAATACTGCGTACCGCCATAGGTGCGGATATTCACTTCGATAGACGAGAGACCGGCAAGTTCTATCTCCGGCGAGGTCAGCTCCTTGCCTTTATCGAGGAGCCAGTAAGAGCCGCTCATCGAAGCGGTGTTGGTCCATCCCTCCGTATGATCCGCGTCGTATGTATAGACCATAGGAGTGATGACACCACCTTGCTCTCCATGAGCAAAGACAGCATAGAGGGTCATATCCGCTGAGACAGCAGGTACGTCAGCAGGCATCTTATAGAGGACAGGCGCTTGATCGGTAGTGCCCTCGATAGGCGCTGTGGTCCAACCCATGAAAGTGTCGCTGGTCTCAGAGCAAGAGACAGGCGCAGACGGGAAAGCGGTAAGGGCACGACCGGCGATGACCGAATCCGTATAAAGCACCGTACCGCAAACCGACCACGTCACACCATATTTGGTGACGTGAGAGGGATCGTACCCTCCTCCCTCGCAAGTAGGCGTCATCGACGACAGATCGACCGTCTGACCGACCTTATTGCCCCAGATATACTCAACGAGTTCAGGATAGTCAATGAACGGATTACGATTATGCTGAATGCCGTACACCGCTTGGTTTCGGTCTATCTCTTTCTGCGAGACGGGATCCTGACGATGCCAATTCAGCAGGAAAGAGAGGCTATATGCGGTGAGGTTCGTAGGCGAAGAGCTGAACATCTTCGACCCGTTGCCGGCATTGAGGCTATTGGAGCGGTATCGCGCTACCATATAAAAGAACGTGCGCGCGAAATCACCTTTGTAGTTATCGTCCGGCTCATAGACAGTACCTGCTCTGCTGGTGGTGGAGGTACCGAGTTTGCCTAAACCGTGGTGCTCGGGGTCTTTGGAGAAACCACTGAAAGAGCTGACGACGCCGTACGGATAATTAGAGCGCAGGTTATTGATACGCGCATCGGTGGGATAGACGTTGAAGAGATCGGAGACCATCGGTCCGGAGCCGAGCCAAGACTGACAAACGACGTGCTCTTTGTTCCATCCGTCGCACACGGCTTTCTGCGGGGTATTGGCATCTGCCATCGTAAAATGACAGGTCGAATACATGTCCCACAAGGAGTCGGCATAGAAATCCGTCTGCTCGTAATAGGGTTCCAAACCGTCATACGAGATCACCGTATGATTATCGATGATGTCGCAGAGGGCATTGAGGATATTATCGGCGGACTTCTTGGTATCCACACCGTCGTAATAATGCTCCGGAACAGCGGCTACACCGATCACTACGTTCGCTTTGGCTTGTCCTAAAAACAAGCAGAAAGCGAATAGCATTTGTAATTTGAAACTTGAAATTTGAAATCTATTTTTCATTTCACACGTTGACCTTGGATATTGAATAACTGTTCGTTATGCAGGATATATATCTGTCCTCCTACGAGTACCTTACGGGCGCTGGTCGGACTTGCCACCAGCTCTACCTCCGTCGTTTCCTGACAGGCGGTGATATACCGGCTGTAGGTAGTAGCCGAACCGGTAGCGTTGATCACGATGGACTCGATACCGAGACCCTTGTTGGCTGCTCCATTAGCGCAGGTAAAGGTCAGCGCGGAGGTTCCGGCGATATAGAGGTTGTTATTCCATGTATATTCGGTCATGGTCGAACCCTTCGTTGCCTCCATGGTGGTCAGTTTGCCATCTGCCTCATGGATATCGAGTTGGTCGTATTGTGTGCCTCCATACGTACGCATCTTCACGACGATAGACTCCAATCCTGCCAAATCCACCTCCGGCGAGACGATGCTCTTACCTTGGTCTAAGAGCCAATACGAACCTTTGTTGGGCGCCGTATTGGTCCAACCCTCCTGATGATCCGCATCAAAGCGGTACTCAGCCGGAGAAGACGAACCGCCGCTCTGAGCTTTCGCAAAGACTGCATAATAGGTCACATCCTCGGTTACCGGCGGGAAATCAGCCGGCACTTTGTAGAGCAGCGGAGCCTCATCCGTGGAATCAGCGATAGGAGCTGTGGTCCAACCCATGAAGATATTACTCTCTTCCGAACACGAAACCGGATCATCCGGCAGCGCCAAGATAGGTACCTCTTCGGCTATCGAGTCTACCGACAGTACCTCGCCGTTAGCCGACCATGTCACGCCGTACATAGCACCCGGGATAGGCGGCACGAACGTCCTCTGACCATCGCTCACGCCCGGCACGAACAGCGGATCGGTACTCGGCATGAGGTAGTTCATATCGATTGTCTCACCGGCATGTTCTCCCCAGATATACTCCGCCAGATAGGGATAATCGATAAAGGGATTGCGGTTTCCCTGCGTCTGCTGGATACCGTTATTACGGTCGATCTCTTTCTGCGACACCGGATCTTCGCGATGCCACTTCATGAGCAGCACCACAGCTTTCTTGGTCAGACCGAAATAGCCGGAAGCGGTATAGGTTCCGCTAAAGAAATTATTGCCTGTCGTCAGATTCGATTGCTGCCATTTAACGATCGTACCCATGATACCACGGGCCCAATCCCCCTTATATTGAGGTTTGGGTTCGAACACATTCCCCGAACCGTTGACCGACTCACCGGCAGCGGAAGCGATGGTCTTTTTGTCTGTGGACCAAGAACCGGCAGCGCCGTATTTATTGCCTCGCCAATTGGTACCGCCGTTCACCTCTCCGTACTCGTAGTTCGAACGCACACCATTGATCTTACCGTCCGTAGGCAGTACATGGAAAATATCGTTTCCGATACCATTGGTACCTCCACCCCACCAAGACTGCGGGATCGAGTGCTCACGGTTATAACAATCGCATACGCCATTATAACTACCGCAGGTATTGGAAGTGGCAAACACGCACTCACCGTACATATCCCAAATCTTACCGGCTTTGCCCACCGAGTCCGCAGGATACACATCGGTCTTGAGATACGCGGAATACAAACCTTTGTAACCGATTGATTGATAGTTCTTGCAGGTAGCGGCACTCACTGCCGACCAGAGGGTCGCACCCGATTTACCATCTACACTTGCCCAATACGCCGGAATATCTGCCGGTGGGGTCACCGTAGCAGCCAGCATCATCAGCGACGACATACACAGCGCCGCAAGAAAAAGAATATGTTTTTTCATACTATTAAATTTATTCATATGTCGCATTTCAACCGTTCCTTTTGAAACAGTCTGCAAAGGTACTGCTTTTTTGCGACATACACAAATATTAGAATATGTTTTACAACAACTCGTGCAAAATCTCACTGACGGTGGGGTGCGGGAAGACCACTTGCCGGAAATCCGAAAGGGTGTATCCGTTGCGAACGGCACACGAAGCCGCAGCGATGAACTCCGAGCAGGGATTACCGATACAATGCACACCTACGATGGTGCCGGTACGGCTGTCAACGATCATCTTGCAAAGTCCTGTCTCGCCTTCGTTCTCCGCCATGAAACGACCACTAAACGTCATCGGCAGTTTGCGTACTTCTACAGGGATCTCCATGGATTCGGCTTGTACTTCCGTTAAACCGACAGACGCTATCTCGGGGTTGGTATAAACGACAGACGGAATCGCATTGTAATTTACCATTTGGGCATTTACCATTTGGTCATGGAGCATATGCTCTACTGCTACTTCGGCTTGACGGGAAGCGACATGAGCAAGCATGATCTTGCCGGTGACATCACCGCAGGCATAGACCTTCGGCAGGTTCGTTTGGCAGAACTCATCGATGACAATCGCCCCGCGGTTGAGTTCGATATCGTTGAGGGCTTCGAGACCGTTGAGATTGGCTCTACGACCGACGGAGACGAGGATTTTGTCAGCAGACAAACTAGACGGCCTAGATTCACTAGACGAACTAGAAATAAACACCTCAGATCCCTCAATCTTCTCTACTCTAGTTTCCGTGAGGATGTTGATACCCGCTTTCTTATATTTATCCAGCAGCACTTGAACGACCTCTTGGTCGAGGTTCGGCAGGATCGTCGGCATCGCTTCGATGACTGTTACCGGCACACCGAGTTCGTGATAGAGGGTCGCAAACTCCATACCTATGACACCACCGCCTACGATGACCATCGACTTCGGCAGTTCGGTAGCCGCCAAAGCGTCTGTCGAATCCCATACAGCAGGGTTGTCCTTTATGCCCGAGATCGGTGGCACGAAGTTCGTCGAGCCCGTACAGATCATCAGGTGCTCTGCTTCGTAGATCTCCCCGTTACACTCGATCCGCCAAACTTGGCGGATATTATCAAGTACTTTTGCCGTTCCGCTCACCACCGTGCAGTGTTCGTTATTGAGGCGTTGTTTGATACCGGCTACGAGTTTGCGAACAACGATGGTCTTGCGTTTCTGCATTGCAGCAAAATCGAAGGCTACGTTCTCAGCCGTTACACCATATTTCTGTGCGTGAGTAGCGTTATAGTACTGTTTGGCGCCGTATAAGAGCGATTTGGTAGGAATACAACCTACGTTCAGGCATGTTCCGCCTAACGCATTCTGCTCAAAGAGCACGACATCTTTTCCGGCTTTCGAAGCGATCTCCGCCGCAGTATACCCTGCCGGTCCGCCACCTACAATAGCTAAAAAGTATTTCATAGTATTTATGCTTTGTTTTTAATTCGTATTTCTGGTGTCGATTGCAAAACGATACTATTAGCAGGAACATCTTGGGTCAACCAGATGTTACCGCCAACGACGGTGTCATGACCGATGGTGACACGACCGAGGATGGAGGTGTTGGAATAGACGGTGACGTGGTTCTCCAAGATCGGGTGACGAGGGACGTCCATAGGACGACCTTCGGCATCGTACTCAAAGTTCTTCGCACCGAGCGTCACACCTTGGTACAACACCACGTGCGAACCGATGATAGCGGTCTCGCCGATGACCACACCCGTACCATGATCGATACAGAAATGGTCGCCTATCTGCGCCGCAGGGTGAATATCGATACCCGTACGGCTATGCGCGAGTTCGGTTAACATACGCGGGATACGCGGTACGCCGAGTTGGTAAAGCACATGGGCGGCACGGTAATGGATCATCGCGTATTGCAGCGGATAAGAGAGGATCACTTCGCCCCGATCGGTGACTGCAGGGTCATTATGGAGGACAGCATCCACATCGGTGTTGATGAGTCGTTTGATCTCGGGTATCTGCTCCCAGAACGCCTCCGGAAGGCACAGGTCTTTCGGTCGCTCCACTGCCGGATAATACTCCGGAAATACCTCGCCCTGCAGATGCAGCACGAGTTGTTTCAAATGCGCTATGTTAATAAGTCCGTTCATTATTGCCTTTCGACTTTCGACTTTCGACCTCACAACACCGACAAATATCTTTCGCCGGTATCGGGTAAGAGAACGACGATGTTTTTGCCCTGATAGTCGGGTTGTTGGCTCAGTTGCAAAGCAGCCGAATATGCAGCGCCGGAAGAGATGCCGACGAGCAGTCCGTGGTCTTTGGCAAGCGAACGAGCAGCAGCAAAAGCGTCCTCGTTGGTAACGGTCATCACGCGGTCGATATACCCTGCCTGATAGGTCTCCGGCACAAAGTTCGCGCCGATACCCTGTATTTTATGCGGTCCGGCTTGACCGCCGGAGAGCACGGGAGACGATGCTGGTTCTACGGCGATGATCTCCACGAGCATGTTCTTCTCTTTGAGTGCGCGCCCTACTCCGCTGACCGTTCCGCCTGTTCCGACTCCGGCAATGAACACATCCACCTGTCCGGCGGTGTCTTCCCAGATCTCCTGTCCGGTGGTGGTATAATGAATAGCAGGGTTAGCAGGGTTGGTGAACTGTCCTAAGATCACCGCATTGGGAGTGTTGTCCCGCAGCTCTTCCGCCTTGGAGATCGCACCTTTCATGCCTTCTGCGCCCGGAGTGAGCACGAGTTCGGCACCATAGGCAGCCAAGAGGTTACGACGCTCTACCGACATCGTCTCCGGCATCGTGAGGATCACACGATAGCCTTTGAGCCGACCGATCCACGCCAAACCGACACCGGTATTGCCGGAGGTAGGTTCGATGATTGTAGCGCCCGGTACTAAGACTCCTTTGCGTTCCGCATCTTCGATCATCGCCAACGCGGTACGGTCTTTGACCGAACCACCCGGGTTAAAACGCTCCAACTTGAGCAGCAAGCCGGGTTGGATTTCCAGCATCGGCGTCTTGCCGATCATTTCTAATAAAGAATGGTATATCATAAGCGTTTAGTCTTTATTCTTTCAGCGAAGCGGTCTTAAGAAATATTCTAACTGCCTGTGCCACCATTTCGGAGCAGGGTCTTTTTTCGTAATACTGTTGTGTCCGCTCTTCGGGTTTGGGGTCTTGCGGTTTCGATGCAAGTCCTAAGAGTTCTGCGCAGATGAGCGAACCGTATTGGGCTTTGAACTCACCGGCAAGCTGCTGCACGAACGCGTAGTTTGCCATCTTACCTTCGTTGTCATGGGGTGTAGAGGAGCCGTTCTGCAGTCCGGCGAGCATGAACATGCCGGAGGCAGCACCGCACACCATACGCATCCTTCCCATACCGCCTCCGAACGAGGCAGAGAGGCGGAGCGCCAATGACTCATCGGTGATGCCGTATAAATCCGCACACGAAGCAAACACCGCCTGCGAGCAGTTATACCCTTGTTTGAACAAATCCGTTGCCCGTTGAGCACGAGCTTCTATTTCTTCGTTTGTCATAGTCGTTATTCTATTTTGCGTCCGAATAGGTCATATGCCTGCCCGTTACGGAGGAGGAGCACTTGTACGTGGCGGATGATCTTGGTCGGTTGCGATGAAGGGTCTTGGGTGTTCTCCGTGCCCCACGTAGCCGGACGGGTGCCTTCGCCCCATTGACGGTAGAGCCAGTTGATACGTCCGTTGAACTTATCGAGGAACGCATCGCGTTTGGCGCTCATGTTGCTGTTCTCGCAGTAGTTCTGTGTGCCGTTCCAGAGCTGCGCATCGCGTTGGGCTGCTACGGCGACCAGAGAGGCAAACGTACTGATCTCAGAACGGACGTCGCTCTGCTGATCGTGGTAGAAGATCCACCAGTACTCCCGGAGTTTCTCTTGGAAAGCAGGCCATGTAGCGAGCTGTCCGATCCAGTACTGAGGGAAGGTCGGGTTGTCGTATATCCACGTCTCCCTGCCTCGGTTATAGGCATTGCCGAAATCCCATACGGGTCCGAAGAACCACTTCTCGGCTATACCGTTCCGGTCACGGTCTTTGTAGAGGTAGCAACTGCCGTGATAACTCTCACAGTCCTCCATGATCTCCTGCACGAGGTAGTATTTGACGGCTTCGTCAAGGTCGATTCGGTTCCAGACATCCGTCTCGTTAGAGCCCCAGATAGCGGTATTGAGCCCGTTGAGTTGGTTCTCGATATAGGTACGCTGTTGGGTTGAGAGGATCTCGGGACTCTTCATCGTGACCCACACCTGTTGACCGTTTCCTTCGTAGAGGGTGACATTGCCCTCCTCGTAGTAGTTATCGATCTCCACGAGCCAACCTCCGCTGACGGAATCAAGGGCGTTATCCTCCTGCTCGGTGACATCCACACGGTTGGAACCAACGCGGATCTGTTCGGTCAGAAAATAGATACCTTGGTACTGACCGTTCATCACCAGTTCCACCGGCACCAGACCGGGTGTCCATCTCAGACCGATCGCTTCGCTGAGCTTGAAACCGATATAGTTCTTCAGATAACCGAGGTTATCGTCCGCGCCCGCCAAGAGACACCAGTGTTTGTTTTTGGGCATGCCGAGCACTTTCTGCTTGGCGTCGAACTTGATGCGGTAGGGTTTCTTGTCAAAGCCGTTCCACGTCCAGTTGCCTCGTCCTTTGAACTGTCCGGTCACCGGTGTTTCGCTGCTGCCCAAGGCGTCGTAGCCTGTGTTGAGCGGATCGATATAGAGCGAGCCGGTGATATACTCCTCTTTGCTGGTGATGGCTACGCCGTCGGTGGTATTGAGATAGACGATCGGCAGGTTACCGCTGGGTGTGACCGAACCGGTCTGTCCGCCTTGAGTACTCTCCCAGACGGCAAGGTTCATCCATGTGCCTTGTGCCCAGTTATCGCCGTTTACGGGAACGAAGATCTCTCCTGCGCTCATCTGTGCATCGGAGGTAGCGGTGCGGTTGATGTTGAGCGTATGGCTGATATACTCCTTGAAATCGCTGAACCGCTGGTCGTACGTACCGGCTTCGATCTGACCGCCTACAAACGTAAAACGATAGATGTCATTGACGGTCTGAGCGATGGAGACCGCCCATTTCTGTCCGTCAAAGCTCATATCCAACACATGCGTCTCGGATATATCGTCTCTACCGTACACCATCTTGACGGTGGAATATCCGGTCTTGGTATTGTCGAAATAGAGCGATCCCTGCGGAATCGTCATCGCCTGCATCCCTATGACGCAGCACCAAAGAGCACATATGTGTAACAGTCGAATCATTTTAGTCCTTTATCCTTTGTCCATTGTCCCTTGTCCCATGTTCATTAGCAGGTCTTCCGCGCGGCGGAGAGCGAAATGGATATTCGCGCAGATATTATGCGGATCCATCTGCTGCTCGATACCGCCTTGCAGCAGCTGTTTATGCACGTGGTCGTTCACGCCGGAGAGGATGATCGTGATACCCTCTTTGTGCGAACGCTGAATGAGCATAGCGAGGTTATGCATCGCCGTCGAATCGACGAACGGCACCTTACGCATACGGATGATACGCACCGGATAGTCCTTACCCGACACATGGCTCATGATCTCATCGAAACGGTTCGCTATACCGAAGAAATACGGACCGTCGATCTCGTACACCTCCACACCCTCGGGAACGGTCAAGTGCTCGAGGTTGAGGTTACTCTCGGTATCTTCGTTCGGGTCGATCTCGTTATGGAAGGTACGGATATGCGTCTCTTCGTTGGTACGCATCAGGAACAGCACCATCGCCAACAGCAGACCTACCTCTATAGCGACCGTCAGATCGAAGATCACCGTCAGGAAGAAAGTGGTCATCAGCACCCAGAAATCACGGTTGCGGTGTTTGAAAAGACCCACTATCGTCTTCCATCCGCTCATCGAGTAAGCCACCATGATCAGCACCGCTGCCAGACACGCCATCGGGATGAGCCCCACGAGCTGACCTAAGAACAGCAGCACGAGCAGCAGCACCACCGCATGGATGATACCTGCTACCGGCGTACGACCACCGTTGTTGATGTTCGTCATCGTACGAGCGATCGCACCTGTAGCCGGAATACCGCCGAAGAACGGCACCACTACGTTCGCTATACCTTGCCCGATGAGCTCGGTGTTCGAGTTATGCTTGTCGCCTATCACACCGTCTGCCACCATCGCACTCAGCAAGCTCTCGATAGCGCCGAGCATAGCGATCGTGAAGGCAGAGGGGAACAGTTTCTGTATCAGCGTGAAGAACGACTCACCTTCCGCCAACTCCATCTGGGGCAGATGAGGAGCCGGGATGCCGTGCGGCAAAGCGTAGAGGTCGCCGATGGTCTGCACCGACGCTACACCCCATGACTCCGGAGCATACCTCTTGAGCAGCCACAACGCAAAAGTGGCGAACACGATAGCTGCCAACGAACCCGGGATACGTTTCGTCAGCTTAGGCATGAAGATACATACGAACAGCGAGAAAGCACCGATTGCCAAAGCCCACCCGTTGACGCTGAAATGCTGCGCGTAATAGATCCATTTATCCACGAAGTTAGCCGGTACATCGCTCAGCCCGAGACCGAAGAAATCGTTCATCTGGGTAGAGAAGATCGTCACGGCGATACCTGCAGTGAAACCGACGATGACGGGGTACGGCACGAACTTAATGACCGAACCCAGATGCGCTATACCCATCACAATGAGCAGAATACCCGCCATGATGGTAGCGATCATCAGACCGCTCAGACCGTACTGCTGGATGATGCCGTAGATGATGACGATGAACGCACCCGTAGGACCGCCTATCTGCACCTTGCTGCCGCCGAACATGGAGATCAGCAGACCGGCGATGATTGCCGTCACCAAGCCTTCCGTCGGACCTACACCCGACGATATACCGAAAGCGATGGCGAGGGGGATCGCTACAATACCTACGATGATACCTGCCAACGCATCTTGACCGAACTGCGCACGGTTATACTGACGAAGTGTCTGGAACAACTTCGGCGAAAAGACTTCTTTGATTGATTCTTTCATAAATACTCTCTATGCTTCCCTTATTTAGTGATGATATTTTAAAACCGGGTGCAAAGGTACTGCTTTTTTGGCACATATGCAAATAAAAAGCGAAAAATCGCCCGATTTGAGCGATTTTTCCTACTTCGTACATCCTTCGTACATCGTACATTTGTACATCGTACATAAATTTCACTTCACTCTTTCGCCTTTATGATTGAGCATGATCCTCTCTTGGCTGGAAAGAGTAGCCTCAAACAGATGTTCTCCGGCGATACGAATCCAATCGTATATCGCAGGGATAATCACGTGTCCCTGATCGTCCAGCACGCCACAATACTCTCCTATTTGATAGCCAAAATACTTAGGATGAACAGACGTTGCCTCCTCTTCCGAATCACGATAGCCATCGACGTAAGAAAGCAGGAATGTTCTATCAAACACGAAGGGCTCTACCGTCTCCAGTTCGCGATTTACCAGTTTAGCCCGTCCGTCTTTGACTAACATCAGGCACCCCTCCCTATTGGAGAGATGAATATCATCGTACTCCACCGGCAGAATGATGTTTCCCTCTAAGTCCAACAATCCGTAATGGGTACCGTCACCGACAATTCGTGAACCTAATTGCGGTGCAGAAAGGACGGTATAAATAGGCTCTACTATCCATTCTCCCTTTGTATTGATCATACCCCATTTGCCTTCCATCGTCCTCATGACGCAAAGACCATGATGGAACCGAAAGGCGATACTGTTATAGTCATCATCATAGACAATAGGAAATACTTCTTTAAAAGCCATTTCTCCGTTCTCATTGATAAACCATACGTAGCCATCTACGAACACCGCCGCAAGCCCTTCGTAGAAGTTCCAAGCACGGTTGAATTGGGCAGGGATAACGATCTTGCCGGTATTCACATTGACATATCCGCGCTTGTGGTCAAACGACCGAAAGACTACCAGACTGTCCTCTGAGTTATATTCATTTATGAACACATGGTCCAACTCCGGCGTCGTAAACTCACCGGTACGAGCATCTCTGAGGCGCTCAAAAGATATATTACCATGATACCCATATACCAACTGGATATGCTTAGAGATATATCGAGTTGGCGTTTCCCAATAAATAACCCGATGGCGATGTGCATACCATTCGCTTGCCCAAAAAACGGCTGTAGTTACAGATCCTAATGCCAACACACAAAGTGCTACGATCATGATCTTCTTCCAAAAATGTTTGTTTTTCTCTTCCATAGTTATATTCTGTTTATTTGTTTGCCACCATAACTCGATACTGTACCACACCAGCAAAAAGGCGGGGATAGTGATTTGCGCCCACGACGCGACCGCCCACGAACGATAGATGATCACATAGCCCTCAAAGCAATAATAGACAGCAGATATAATCATCCGCGAGATAGGAACACTGAGCCCGACAATACCGATGATGGAAGCGATACGTAG
>JAFXWI010000079.1 GCA_017542915.1 Paludibacteraceae bacterium | reverse complement strand
GACAACGCGCTGAAACAAGTTGCGGAGAAGGGCTATCTCAATTAAACGAAAGGAGTTGAAGTATGGCAAAGAAAACAAAAGAAGCCCGCGTTCAAGTAATCCTTGAGTGCACAGAGCAAAAAGCCAGCGGAGTTCCGGGAATGTCTCGTTACATCACCACCAAGAACCGTAAGAACACTCCGGATCGTTTGGAGCTCATGAAGTACAATCCCTATTTGAAGAAATACACTCTTCACAAGGAGATTAAGTAATTAACCCTAATTTAGAAAGGCTTAGAACTATGGCAAAGAAAGCGGTTGCGACCCTTCAAACCGGTAACTCCGGACGCGCGCACTCTAAGTGCATCAAGATGGTTAAGTCGCCTAAAACGGGTGCTTACGTCTTCCAAGAGGAAATCGTTCTGAACGAGAAGGTTAACGAGTTCTTCAAGTAAAAAACGAAAATGCGTACTACCCCAATGGAGCGGTACGCATTTTTTTTATTTCAGACCATGCTTGGTATCATCATCAATCCCAAATCCGGCAAGCGTTTTTATCGAGCACAGCGGATGTATTTATGGAAACTTCTTCGGAAGCGTCATCAGCCGTTTGCATATCGCGTGACCCAATATGCCGGTCATGCTATCGAATTGGCGCGCGAGTTAGTGGAAAAGGGGTACGATGAGATACTTGTTTTAGGCGGAGACGGAACGCTGTCCGAAACAGTGAACGGTATCATGCGATCGGGGCTGACGGTAGCGCAACGTGCGCGGATACAGATAGGTCTGATGCCCCGCGGCACAGGAAATGACTGGAGTCGGTATTGGTCGCTTACTAAGAACCATCAAGAGTCTCTGTCTCGCTTCTTTGAGGGAACGGGGTATCCGATAGATATCGGCTGCGTTACTTATTGGCGAAACGGCATTGAGCAGCACCGTTATTTTATCAATTCGGTCGGTTTTGGAGTGGATTCGCTATGTTGCAAGAAGGCAGAGACGATCAAGCGATATATCGGTTCCCATCATGTAAACTATGTCATAGGACTTATCGATGCCATTATGGAGCATCAGTCGCAGCATATGGTTCTTACGGTGGATGGCAAAGAGGCGGTGAATGATCTGCTTTTTACGATGAATATCGGCAACGGGCCGTTCTCTGGAGGAGGTATTCGTCAAAATCCTCAAGCAGATCCGACGGATGGTGTCTTTCACGCGATGTTCGTTCGCAAGCCGACTTTCGGACAGGTTCTCAAAGCCTTGCCAAACCTCTTCAATGGTCGATTGACTGAACTGCCGTTCGTTTATCCTATTGTGGGCAAAGAGATAGAGATAGCCTATGACAAGCATCTTCTCTTTGAAGCGGACGGGATATTAGAGCACATCATCGGTCCATGTACAATAAGCTGCATCCATCACGCATTGCAGTTTAGATGCTGATGAAAGATGAAAGGTGATTATTATGCAGATTGCACAACAAGGAAGTAATAGAGTATATACGCGTGAGACGGACGCGAATGGAAAGACTTATATTCGCGTGACGGGTACTAACCGTGATGAGAACCGTGCGTTCATTTACATGGCGCGCCATTTTCATGCATTGGGTTTACCTGTGCCGGAACTGTACAGCGTGAGTGAGGATGAGATGAGTTATACGCAGGAGGATTTGGGCGACACACTGCTCTTCGATCATCTGGAGCCCACCTTATTAGAACGCGCTATACGTGCGCTCGCGCACATACAGGTGACGGGCGCGAAGGATTTTAATTGGTCGGTGTGTTTTCCTGTTCCGGCGATGGACGAGCGTTCTATCCGATGGGATCTGAACTATTTCAAGTACTGTTTCCTGAAGGGCACGAAGTTGGAGTTCTCTGAGCCGAAGTTAGAGGATGATTTTGACAGTTTGGTGAAGTTCATTCTGGCGCAGCCTGCAGAGACGTTCCTGTATCGGGATTTTCAGAGCCGGAATGTCATGATACGTGACGGACAACCGTACTTCATCGATTTTCAAGGCGGAAGGCGCGGACCGACGCAGTACGATGTAGCTTCGTTCCTATGGCAGGCAAAAGCGAAGATCGCTCCTGAGTTAAGAGAAAAGCTGATTGACGCTTATCTGGATGAACTCAAGCTGCTTCAGCCAAGCTTGGCTGAAACAGCGTGGAGAGCTGCCTTGCCGCATTTTGTGCTGTTCCGCACGTTGCAGGTGCTGGGCGCTTATGGCTATCGAGGCTATTTCGAGCGCAAGCCGCATTTCTTGGAGTCGATACCCTTGGCGCTGAAGAACCTGCATGAGCTATTTGAAAAGAACCCTGAGTTACAAACCCAATATCCTTATTTATATGCTATCAGTAACGATTTACTCGTTCTCGTTTAAGAAAGGAATCCCGTCCGATGATTCAGGCAACGGAGGCGGTTATGTCTTCGATTGCCGTTCTACACACAATCCCGGCAAGTACGAAGAGTACAAAACTCTCACGGGAATGGATCAGCCGGTGATTGATTTTTTAGAGAAGGACGGTGAGATACTCACTTTCTTGGAGTCGGTGGATAAGTTAGTGGACCATCATGTAGAGCGGTTCATAGAGCGCGATTTTGAACATATGCAGGTCGCTTTCGGCTGTACGGGCGGACAGCACCGTTCTGTCTATTGTGCGGAGCATCTGGCGCAACATCTGAAAGAGAAATACGGGGTACAGATCCGATTGATCCACCGCGAACGTGGTATCTCCAAAACCTTATGAGAATGAAAGCGATGATTTTTGCTGCCGGTTTGGGCACGCGCCTTAAACCGCTCACCGATAGGATGCCCAAGGCACTTGTGCCGTTGGCAGGTAAACCGCTGCTCCAGTGGCAGGTAGAGAAACTGCGTGACGCCGGGATCACCGACATCATCGTGAACGTGCATCATTTCCCCGATATGATTATTGATACCATCCGTGCAAACCAAGGGTGGAACTGTAATATCGCAGTTTCCGATGAACGGGAGATGTTGCTCGATACCGGTGGGGGACTCAAAAAAGCCTTTCGGCTTTTAATGGACAATGGACAATGGACAATGGACAATGGACCGATTCTCGCGTGCAATGTGGATATCTTGTCGAATATCGATTTGCGCGCATTGATAAGCGCTTATGAGTGTACAGGTGTCAGCCAATTGGTGGTTTCCAAGCGGGAGACGCAACGCTACCTCTGTTTCGATGAGAAAGATAGGCTTTGCGGATGGACGAATATCAAGACGGGTGAGGTGAGACCGAATAATGGCATATGGACAAAGGAGAATACGCAGTTATTGGCATTTAGCGGAATGCAGATCCTCAGTCCCGATGTGTTGGCGATGTTGGACGCCATGAAAGAGGATAAATTCTCCCTCATTGATTTCTATTTGTCTATTTGTGGGAAAGCGGAACTGAAAGCGTTTGTGCCGAACGACTACCGGATGATGGATGTCGGTAAGATAGATCAGATAGAAGAGGCAGAGATTTTTGCCGAGAGTCTGTAAGCGATAATGGGCTCTTCTCGCCTCTCAAGAGACACAGAAAAAGGACACCATCCAGTGTCCTTTTTCTGTGTCCCCCGAGGGACTCGAACCCTCGACCCACTGATTAAGAGTCAGTTGCTCTACCAACTGAGCTAGGGAGACTTGCTTGCACTAACACTCGCACGACTGCGCGCTCTGCGCTTGTAAAGTGCTACGTGTTGTGCTACGCTTTTCGGGCTGAAACGCTTCGCTGTTTACATCCCGAGAGGGAGGGTAAAACGTGCGTTTAACTCAAAAGCGGGTGCAAAGGTACTGCTTTTTTTTGACATGACCAAATATTTTTGAAAAAAAATGCAAATATGGGGTCATTTTATGCTTTTTTTAGTAAATATGGTGTGATTTTAATTATTTTTTTATACCTTTGCGCAAAATTTTGGAATAATTAGGAATAAATCCTAACAATAATACCAACACATTTTATTAACCAATTACAATTACAATTATGTTTATCATTCTTCTCATTGCTTTGTTTGTATGCGGATGGTATTTCTTGTGGAAAAAGAAATATTTCATCCTCATCGAGAGTGCCGGCGAGAACGCAGACGGTATCAAACAAGTCCTCAAAACCCAATTAGAGATTTCGCTTACTGAAGCGGAAGAGTTGGCAGGAAGCCTCCCGAAGACCGTACGTGGTGGTAATTTCCTGAATGCTAAGATGGTGGTGAAAGCCATCAATGAGGCCGGTGGTAGTGCTAAAATGCTCTTCTCCGGCGAAGATGCTCTGTCCAAGAACGATCAGCCGAAAGTGGACGAGAACGGCAAGAACGTTAAAGAAGCTGATTCGGACACTGTTCACATGATGGGCGGCTATGCCTTTAGTGCTGAAGACGTAGATGCTGCGAAAGCTTCTAATGAAAAAGCGTACGCCAAATTAGTAGAGGCGATGGAAGTCGGTGGAGAGGACTTCTATCCTGAGACCCTCGAAGAGACGCAGAAGATGGACGCCTTGCTCGATGAATCCGAGAAAGCAGCCAAGGGCAATGCTGATCCCGAGTATCGCAAGGTGCTCAAAGAGATGCGCGGTGTAGTGGGCTGGTCGTCCCGCCGTCATTTCAATTTCTCGTGGCTTATTATATTAGGTTCACTCATTTTCATAGGTATTGTTGTATACTTAGGAAATGATAAAAGAGAATACAAAAAGCTTTCCAAAGCCAAAGTGGAGCGAGTTGAGGCTTGGTCTACAAGCAAAGACACCCTATCATTAGACAGAGCACGGCAAATCGTTAATTACGAGAATAGATTGCAATCTCCTAATCTGTATCGTGCTGATTTGATAAACGAAAAGGAAAGGCGTGTCAAATCATATAAAGAGTCTATTGAAAGAGTACAATCTAAATTAGACACCGCAACCATTAAAAGGCAAAAAGAAATTTACCAAGAGGATCTGGCCAATTACAAGAAAAAAGTTGCACAACTCAACAAGGAGATACAGGATGCTTACTCATGGGATGAAGCAGCCACTAAAGAAGCGGCATTGGAAGATGTCAAACATTGGTATAAGATTGCTGCCGGTGAAGCGATGAAAGGAACAATCTTCATGATTTTAGCTCTCCTTCTTATCCCTCTGTATATCTTCGCTAATTATTCGTGGGGCTATGTTATTACAAAGACGAGAAAAGAGTCGGCAATCATTGCCAAGATTACGGAATGGACCTATAAGATTGCAGGTGGAATGTTCGGCATTGGATTACTTATTCCAACCATCGGTGATAACCAGACGTCGCGAGGACTATCGTCAAACGATGGAAACAGTGCGATGAATGCCATTTTGTGGACTGCTAAATTATGCTTGCTGTTTGGCGCTATACTTCTCATCTCGGTAGTATCGCTGTTCATTATGATCTATAGCATCATTGTCGGTTTCAAGCGTAACTATGGTTCAAAGGCATAATGGAGAATGCCCAAATTGATTAAAAGCACCTCTTGTTAGGTGCTTTTTTTTATTATTTTAATAAAAAGTTTGCGTATATGCAATTTTTTTCGTATCTTTGCAGCCGATTTGCATTAAGAAATTATGATCAGTCAAGCGGATATACAGAATTTCTTTTTTTTAGGTATCGGAGGAATCGGTATCAGCGCCTTAGCGCGTTATTTTCATCATCGCGGATATACGGTGTCGGGTTACGACCGTACGCCTTCGGGATTGACGAAAGAACTGGAGAGTGAAGGGATCTCCATTACGTATGAGGACGACCCTTCATTCTTGGAGAACTCGTCTATCTCCTTCAATCAGAAGCACACGATGGTTGTGCGCACGCCTGCAGTTCCCGAGGATTGTGCTATCTATACCTATCTGCGCGAACAGGGTTATTCTATCCGCAAGAGGGCAGAGGTATTGGGGCTGGTGACATATGGTCTGAAAGCACTCTGTGTGGCAGGTACGCACGGAAAGACAACTACCAGCACGATGTTGGCTCACCTTCTCTATCAGTCGGAAATAGGCACGAACGCTTTCTTGGGCGGTATTAGCATGAACTACGGCACGAATATCCTGCTTCAGAAAGACAGCAATTATGTGGTGGTAGAGGCGGACGAGTACGACCGTTCTTTCCATCAGTTGAGGCCGTATATGTCGGTGGTGACGGCAGTAGATGCCGACCATTTGGATATATACGGTACACCGGAAGCCTATCGTGAAGCGTTCGCGGACTACACGGCTTTGATTACCGGCGCTTTGGTTATGAAGCACGGCATCGCTCTGGAGCCGAAGTTGCAGAAGGGCGTGAAATGCTATACATATGGAGTCTTGAGCAATGAGCCGAAGCCGCAGGACTTGAATTTCTATGCGGATCATATTCGTGTGGAGAAAGGGCAGATATACTTCGATTTCCATATAGACATCCCTGCTAACACCACGACTACGATATTGGACGTGAAGTTAGGCGTGCCGGTATATGTCAATATTGAGAATGCGGTAGCGGCTATGTCGGTAGCGTGGCTGAACGGATTGTCGGAGAACGAATTGAGAAACGGCATTGCCTCCTTTAGAGGAGTGAGCCGCCGGTTCAATATCCATGTGAATACGGAGAAAGTAGCTTATGTCGATGACTACGCGCATCATCCCGCCGAGATTGCTACTGCTTTTGATTCGATCCGTAAGTTGTACCCCGAACGCCGTTTCATCGGTGTATTCCAACCGCATCTCTATACCCGTACACGCGATTTTGCAGATGAGTTTGCACGCGTGCTCAGTACGCTGGACGAGGCGGTGTTGCTGCCTATCTATCCGGCGCGTGAGCTGCCGATAGAAGGTGTGAACAGCGAGATGCTCTTGGCCAAAATGACCAATACCGACAAACGGATAGTACAGAAAGCGGATCTGGTGGATTATCTTCGCCGTCGTGTGGAGGAGTCCAAAGAACCGGTAGTAGTACTTACCATCGGAGCAGGAGACATCGATCGTCTTGTGCCGGAAATAACGAAAGCAATTTGTAATTTATAATTTGTAATTTGTCCAAAGCACAAATCATATGGAAAAGCATCGGAGTGTGCGTGACAGCGCTGCTTCTGGTGGGGGCTGTGATCAGTGGTTTTCGGATGACGCCAACTGACGCGCCTTGCGTCTCTATGCGCTATCTGATAGAGGATAAATCGGAGCGGATGTACCTCACGGAGGCGGAGTTGAATATGCTCCTTTATGCGGAGGATGTGTATCCTTTGGGGCGTAAATTGAACTTGGTCTCGCTGCATCGTATAGAGCGTGCTATCAAAGCACATCCGATGGTTCGTACGGCAGAGTGTTACCTCACGCCGCGCAATGAGGTGCATGTACAGATCACCCAGAGGGTGCCGATGTTACGTGTGCAGACGAATACGGACACATGGCTTGTGGATACCGACCGGCGTGTGATGCAAGCGAGGGCGGCTGTCAAAGATACCGTTCTGATCGTGAGCGGCAATGTGGGCACGCAGATGGCGGTGACGCAGTTGGCGGATTTTGCGGAGTGGCTTCAAGAGAATAAGTATTGGAACGCTCGTGTGCATCATCTGTACGTACAATCACCGTTTATGCTCTATCTCTATCTGAAGGATGCGAATGGTAAGATGCAGAACGAGCGTTTAGTGCTTGGCGCTATGAACGGTTATGAGCGTAAGTTGAAGAAAATGCGGACGTTCATGGAGAATGCCGGAGAAGCTATAGAAGGCAAGAACTACAGAGAATTCGATCTCCGTTTTAAAGGACAAGTAATAGGTCGATATTAACATTAAACAATAAACCTTATACGACAAATGGCAAGAAAACAAGTACAGACAGCAGATTCTCTTCCTTTGGTAGCAATCGATTTAGGAAGCGACAGTGTCAGGGCGATGGCGGCACAACGCATAGCGCCTGATCTGTTTCGCGTGTTGGGAGTGGAAGAGCGTCCCCAGAAATTAGGCAATCTCTGCGTAGAGCAGGGGATTATTACGCAGTCGAGCAATGCGGGATACGTGATTGCAGAAGTGCTCAAACTATTAGCAAACCGAATAGGTGTTCCGGAACTGCCGACGGCGTTTGTGTCCGTGGGCGGACAATCGATGCAGATCGTAGCCGTTCATTCGCGTCGAGACCAAGTGCGTCGCAAAGAAGTCAGCCAAGAGCTGTTAGACGAGATGGAACGTGAATGCAAAGAGAAGATCGAAGCCCGCAATCCCGAGGTGGCGGTGCTCGGACTCGTGCCTTCGTTCTTTAAGTTAGACGGCGTAGAGCAGGACGAGATGCCTTCTCCCGAACAAAGGGCGGCACTCGTGGAGGCGCACTATATCGCTTTCTATGGACGTAAGATGATGGACACGCAGTTACAGAAATCGTTCTCACAGGCAGGGCGAAGCATCGAGCATGTGTTCGTTCGTCCCGAGACCTTGCTCTCGGCGTTCGCTACCTGCGATGGAAACCATGTGCTGATGAACGGTTGTGCGGTGTTGGACTTCGGCGCACAGACTACCAGCCTGACTGCATACAAAGGAGGACAGTACTTACTGAACAAAGTAGTGCCCAAAGGCGGCTATCATATCACCCGCATGTTGGAACAGCAGGGTATCAGTTTCGCGACAGCTGAGGTGCTCAAACGCAAGTATGGTTGCGCTTCGCCCGCGTGTGTGGAGAAGAACGTGCGCTTACGCGTGCCCGCGACTCCTGAGATGGGCGGCGATTTGGTGATCGCTACTGTTGAGTTGGCAGAGGCCATCGAACTGAAGTTACAAGAGATCCTCGCCCCACTAATGGAGGAACTCCGGAAAGTGGAGAGCCGAATCACCACGCTGTATATCACCGGCGGCGGGGCGATGATGGCAGGTTTGTTGGATTATATCCAAAGCCTGACTTCTTTACGCGTGCAATACGGAGCACATAACTTACTGTTGCATCGCGATACAGAGGACAAATACCTCTCGCCGGAATATACCTCGTTGGTGGGAACAATCCTGCTTGGACAGGATTATCGCGATACCCACCGGAACCAACTCGTTCAGAGGCCGGGTTTCTTCGAGAGGGTCAAAGAATCGACACTCGATATGTTTATTGATCAAAATTGAAAATCGTAAATTACAAGAATATGGAAGATCTTATTACATTACCCCTTGAGGGACTGACAGAAGATAGTATTATCAAGGTCATCGGAGTTGGCGGTGGTGGTTGCAATGCAGTCAATTATATGCATCGTCAGGGATTGAAGGACGTCTCTTTCCTCGTGTGCAACACGGATCGTCAGGTGCTTATCAAAAGCTCCGTTCCGAGCAAACTGCAGTTAGGACCGGGTTTAGGTGCCGGTGGTGATCCAGAAACCGCGCGTCAGTATGCCGAGGAGAGCCGTGATCATATCCGTGAGGCGCTCAATGATGGCACGCAGATGTTGTTCCTTGCTGCCGGTATGGGCGGTGGAACCGGAACGGGCGCTTCGTCCGTAGTAGCCGAAGTGGCACAAGAAATGGGTATCCTCACTGTGGGTATCGTGACGATTCCTTTTGCTTTCGAGGGCAAGAAGAAGATCGAGAAAGCGATGACCGGTGTGGCTCGTTTGGCAAAGCATGTAGATGCGCTGCTGATCATCAATAATGAGAAACTCAAACAGATCTATCCGGAACTCAACCTCCTCAATGCGTTCTCCAAATCGGATGACGTAGTAGCGAACGCGGCGCGAGCTATAGCAGAGATCATCACTGTTCCGGGATATATCAACACCGACTTTGCGGACGTGCGTAATACGCTGCGTAAGGGTGGTGTAGCGATCATGAATATCGGTCGCGCTTCCGGTGAGAAACGTATTACCAACGCCATCAACGATGCACTGAACTCTCCGCTGGTCAATACCAACGACGTTCACGGTGCAGAGCGTATTCTCCTTCAGTTCTACTGCTCCACCGAGCACGCCATCGTTATGGAAGAGATTGATCAGATCAACGATTTCGTACAAGAAGTGGGCGATAACATCGAGGTGCAATGGGGTGCTTCTATTGATGAGACGCTCGGAGAAGAGGTTCGCGTAACGGTCATCGCTACCGGCTATAAGGTGGACGGACTGCCTTCTGAGGAAGAAGAGGAAGGAAAGAAATCCATCTCCGAAGCGATAGAGGCTAACTATCCGACTCAGCAACCCAAACCGATGGAAGATGAGAAAACAACGCTCATCGATCTGAGTGACACCTTGCGTGAGGAGGGAATCGAAGTACCGCAAGAACCGCGTGAACGTGCTGCTTCCACTTCGGCAGAAGAGGTGGTGATTACCGTAGAGGATGAACCCAAACAGGAAGAGCCCGAGAAACCTGTCCGCAGAGCGTTCGGATGGATTAGGAGGAACTAATGATCATTTGACATTGGACATTTGACATTGGATATTTGACATTGGATATTGGATATTGGAAATTTGATATTTAAGATTATATGGAAAAGGAAGGATTAGTGCCCGAAACGGGCAGAGAAATGAATTTTTTTGACCTGTGCGTGCTATGTGGTCGCGCGATAGGTCGTGGATGTGCCGCTTTGGGACGTTTGTTGGGATACATGCTTCGTCTCACGTACCGGTATTGGTGGATTGTGATCACGTTGGTGGTATTGGCTGCGGCTGCGGCTCTGTACTACACCCGTGAGGAGAACACGATCTACAAGGCTAACGCAGTAGCATTCCTCAATGGTGTCTCTATTCAGCAGTTCGAGCAGGCATATGCGCCTCTTCGTTCAGGTCGTCTGTTGCCTGCCGACTCCCGTGTGCTGCAACTGTTGACGGAGCAAAAAGTATCTTATTTTGATACCTATCGCATCGTCGATTGTTTGGGAGACAGCATAGCGGATTATATTGATTTCAAGAGTAAGTCTTCTCCGACGGATACGGTGAACGTCCAGATGCAAGATCGTCTCTGTCTGCAGTTCCGAATCAAGGCGCGTGACTTGCATCTTTTGCCCGAGGTGGAGCAAGAGATGTTGTCAATCCTCAATAGTAATGAGGCTTTGCAACGCGCGTATGACGTTTATCTGCAAGGTTTGAAGGAGAAAGTGAGATTCAACCATTCGCAGTTAGTGAAACTGGATAGTTTGACGACCCATTACTATTTCCACGGTCATCCGGGTTCCGAACCGCTCGGAACGGTACGCGAAGGAATGGTGTTTATGGGCGACTGGAGAGTGCATCTCTTCTTGGACGGAATCTATTCGCATCAGACCCATACAGACAAGAT
This sequence comes from Paludibacteraceae bacterium, assembly GCA_017542915.1. The sequence goes on along the minus strand of JAFXWI010000079.1, from coordinate 19,296 downwards.
GGACCTTCGGATGCAGTTTGCGACTGCTCCGGTGGTATTGGAGAACCATTTTACACTGGATCCCAAACCCGTTAATGAGCGCAAGAAATGCCTCTTCCTCTTTGTTCTGATGGGCTGGATCGGAGGTTGCGTATTAGCGGAACTGATAGATAAACGCAAAGCTATTTGCGCTTGGCTAAAGAAATAAGATATTTAGCTGTATAAAAGAGAACAACTGCTCCAAACAGAACCAGTATAGCCACGCTCAGTTCGTGGCTATATTCTTTTATGAGACTCATCTGTCCGGCAGCTATATAGCCCAAAGCAGCCAAGATACAATTCCAGAGGAACGCGCCCAAGAATGTCCACCAGAGGAATGCGCCGAAGTTCATTCGGCTCAGTCCCGCAGGAATGGAGATGAGTTGGCGGATACCCGGAATGAATCGACCGATGAAGGTGGAGACATTGCCTTTCTCACGGAAGTACTCTTCTGCGCGTTGGAGCTTCTCGCTGGAGAGAAGACACATGTGTCCGAGTTTGCTGTCGGCGAACTTATAGATGATGAGTCTGCCAAGCCAAACGGAGAGGGCATAGTTGATGATGGCGCCTATCATGGCTCCCAACGTACCGAAAAGCACGATGATCAGCACATCAACGGGATAGTTACCCGTGGCGCATAAGACACTATCCGGTTGTCCGGCTACAAAGGCGGCAGGAGGAATCACCACTTCGCTCGGGAAGGGGATAAACGAACTCTCAACCGCCATCAGCGCGGTAATCGACGCATAGTTCATATGCGCCGAATACCACGAGATGATGTTATCAATAAAACTCATTGTTTTATTTGCGATTTAATGATTTACGGTCAATCATCAATGGATAAGCAGTACTTGGGTGATGATATATACCGGCAGGAGGACGATGAGCGAGAACTTGATCATGTATCCGAAGAAGGACGGCATGTCGATTCCCTCTTGCTCAGCGATGGACTTCACCATGAAGTTAGGTCCGTTACCGATATAAGTCAATGCACCAAAGAAGACTGCTCCCATCGAAATAGCTTTCATGTACTCCGGAGCGATACCGGCTACAGCCTCTACGCCTTCAGGAATAGGCAGCGTCGTAGCAGTAGCGTGGAATACCATGGCTGTCGGAGCGTTGTCGAGGAATGCCGAGAGAGCACCTGTGCAGTAAACGAATTCCCATGCGTGTTGAACAGGAAGCGGGTGTTGCTGCAAGAACATCAGAGCCGGAGTCATCGTAGCGAAGATGCCCAAGAAGACACAGGCTACCTCCAAGATAGGAGTCCAACTGTAGTTGTTGTTGACACGAACAGCTTTCTTGGTGGTGAACCAGCTGGCAGCGATGATGAGTATATAACACCACTCACGCAGCAACTTGAGATACCAAGGCGCATCGTGCTCGCCCATTGCAGGGATATAAGTCGAGTTGATGAACATCGTGCAGAGCACTACGCAGATCAACCAGAAGACGTTGATCAGACCCGTTACACGCAGTTGACGTGCTTCACGCACATCGGCGCGGATGTTCTGAAGCGGCTCTTTCTTGTAGTAGTAAAGGTCCACTACGTAGTAGATGATGAGCAGCAGAGCGCCGGTGATCAACCATTCGAATACCATGTTCTGCATCCACCATGTGAACGGTGTACCTTTCTGGAAGAGCAGGAACAAAGGAGGATCACCAAGCGGCGAAAGCAAACCACCGCAGTTAGCAACGATGGCGATGAAGAACAGCACGGTGTGCGCTTTGTACTGACGCTGTTTGATGGTACTCAGCAGCAAACGGATAAGCAACATAGCAGCTCCGGTTGTTCCCATGAATGAAGCCAAAAACCATCCGATAGCCATGATCACCGTGTTCGTCATCGGGGTCGCTTTCAGGTCTCCTCGAATACAAATACCACCGGTGGTGACAAAGAGCGCCATCAGCAACAAAATGAACGGCACGTAGTCGTAGATCATCTGATGCTCGATGTCGTGCGTCATGCCGTTGCAGCAAAGCCACACAGCTACCGGCACGCCGAGAATCAGAGATACATACAACTTGTGCAGATTGTGCTCCCACCATTCGCCAACATGCGGAATGAGCGGAAGTACGGCGATGCAAAGCAGCATCACCACGAACGGGATTAACATCCACGCAGGAATCAAATGCTCAAGCATAATGTGATTTGAAATTAAAAATTATAAATTAAAAATTATTTTTTCATTAATCCAGTTTGAGGACGGCAAGGAAGGCTTTCTGCGGCACTTCGACGTTGCCGATCTGTTTCATACGTTTCTTTCCGCGTTTCTGTTTTTCCAACAGTTTGCGCTTACGGCTCACGTCACCACCGTAACACTTGGCAAGCACATCTTTGCGGACCTGTTTGACGGTCTCACGGGCAATGATCTTAGCGCCGATAGCGGCTTGAATAGCGATGTCGAACTGCTGACGAGGTAAGAGCTCTTTGAGTTTCTCACACATCCGGCGACCGAAATCGACGGCATTGTCCCGATGGGTGAGGGTAGAGAGTGCATCGACTTGCTCGCCGTTCAACAGTATATCCAACTTCACGAGGTTAGACGGTCGGAAGCCGTTCATATGCCAGTCAAAGGAGGCGTAACCTTTGGAGATGGATTTGAGCTTGTCGTAGAAATCGATGACGATCTCACCGAGCGGCATGTCGAAGAGCAACTCCATTCGGTTGCCGGAGATGTATTCCTGCTTGACGAGTTCGCCTCGTTTGCCGAGACAGAGCGTCATGATCGGACCGATATAATCCGCTGTGGTGATTACGGACGCACGGATATACGGCTCCTCAATACGGTCTATCTCTGTCAGATCCGGCATGCCGGCAGGGTTGTGTACCTCCACCATGCCGCCGTCTTTGGTATAGACGTTATACGAAACGTTCGGAACGGTGGTGATCACGTCCATGTCGAACTCACGATCGAGACGCTCTTGGATGATCTCCATGTGCAATAGACCTAAGAATCCGCAACGGAAACCGAAGCCCAACGCCATCGAAGACTCGGGTTGAAAGGTCAGAGACGCATCGTTCAGTTGCAGTTTCTCCAAGGATGCACGCAGATCCTCGTAGTCTTCACTCTCAATAGGATACACGCCCGCGAAGACCATCGGTTTGGCTTCCTCGAAACCGTCAATCGCTTTGTCGCAAGGACGCGCTACATGTGTGATGGTATCGCCGACTTTCACTTCCGTCGAAGTCTTGATACCGGAGATGATGTAGCCCACATTGCCGGCAGAGATCTCCTTGCGGGGACTCATGTCGAGCTTGAGAATACCTATCTCGTCGGCATCGTACTCTTTGCCGGTATTGACGAAGCGCACTTGGTCTCCGCTTCGCAACGTACCGTTCACTACTTTGAAGTAAGCGATGATGCCTCGGAAGGAGTTGAACACGGAGTCAAAGACAAGACACTGGAGGGGCGCATTCGGGTCTCCTTTCGGAGCCGGAATACGCGCTATGATGGCGTCTAAGATCTCGGGAACGCCTTCTCCTGTCTTGGCGGAGCAACGTAAGATCTCCTCGCGTTTGCAGCCCAAGAGATCGACAATCTCGTCCTCTACACGTTCAGGCATCGCATTGTCCATGTCGCATTTATTGAGCACAGGAATGATCTCCAGATCATGCTCAATTGCCATGTACAGGTTCGAGATGGTCTGTGCTTGTACGCCTTGCGTAGCGTCCACGACGAGCACGGCTCCTTCGCACGCCGCAATCGAACGCGAGACCTCATAACTGAAGTCCACGTGCCCCGGAGTGTCAATCAGGTTAAGGGTGTACCCTTTGTGCTGCATCTGGATAGCGTGCGATTTGATGGTAATACCGCGCTCTTTCTCCAGATCCATGTCGTCCAACACCTGATTCTCCATTTGCCGCACATCGACCGTTTGCGTGATCTCTAACATACGATCCGCTAACGTACTTTTGCCATGATCGATGTGCGCAATAATACAAAAATTTCGTATCTTATCCATTGAGTCCTATTTATCCAAATTAAATCGGCTGCAAAGGTACAAAAAATTTTGCATATATGCAAATAATTTAATTAAAAATTAAAAATTAATAATGAATATCTCAATAATTCAATTAAAAATTAATAATTAATAATGAATATCTCGTATAGAGCTTAGAAAGGGGGAAAAGGCATCAAAAAGTATATATACGTAGTATATATAGTATAAAGCGTATTTTTAACAAAAAACGGCTTGTATCCTTGGGGTATCCTTTGGGAATGTTTGGGGTATCATTTGGCGCGATATCGTGTTTGGATCGTGAAAGTATGTACCAAAGCTTGTGCAGGCTCCGAGTGAATGTGTTTCAATTGTGTTTCAGATGTGTTTCAATTGTGTTTCAGATGTGTTTCAAATGTGTTTTAATGTGGTTTTTTATTAAAAAAGTGAGGCGGATGTTTGCATATATGCAAAAAAAGTTGTAACTTTGTAGCCGAATTTGAAATAAGACCATGAGGATTTGAAATAAGACCATGAGGAAGTGGATTGTTTGGATAGGATGTATGCTGTTGGTGGCGTGTCAGGCGGGATTCTCGGAAGAGGAACGTTTGGCAAAACGGCAGGCACATGCGGAAGAAAGGACGGCGTTGCTGTGCGATGCCTTGGATCGTGGTGCGCCTATCGATTCTATCCGGTTTATCGCCGAGAAAGACGATGAGCTGTTCTTCTATATCTTTGATGCGCGGCAGATGGTTTATTGGTCTTCGAACAGGCTTGCGGCGGATGAGGTGTATATCTATGCCTATGACACGTGGCGGGATATGCATTTTGCGAATGCGGAAGCGAAAGCTCGTTGGACCAAGACGAACAGGTATAACGTGTTGACGGTCCTGCCGATTCGTTATACTACCGAGCCGGAGAAAGAGGAGAGCAAGCCGTTTACGATCCATACGGCAGGTTTCTATTTCTATCTCTGTATCGCTTTGTTGGGCTTGGTTGTCTTAGTCGGTGTATGGGGGTTGGTGCGTTACAAAGGAATACGCAACATGCCGCTTTCGACGCGAATGATGTATGTCATCCTCGCGTGCGTGCTCGCGGTATTCATATATATATTTGTGATGTCCATTCGGTATGTGCATCGCACGTATGCGCAGCATCAGCGGCATGATTTGCAGATGAGGTCGGAGTATATTCAGTCTTATCTGAGGTCGCTTTATTACTGGGATGTGGCGCTTTTGCCCTCTCAGGCGCAAGGTTTGGAAGTGGATCTGCATGACTTGGCTTTGGATATGAATCAGGACATGCACGTCTATTCGCTTTCGGGTGAGTTGATTGCTTCTTCTACGCCGTCTTTGTTCCGTGAGGGAAGGCTTTCCCGTCGTATGGCGCCTGAGGCACTTTTTGCGGAAGATCACTCGGTTTTGTGTTTGGAGCAGATAGGCGGGCATCCGTATTTGGTGTCGTATGTGCCTTTCCATAACGGTTCGTTTGTGACGATAGGGTATATAGCGGTTCCGTATTTCTTGAGCGAACAGACGCGAAAGGAAGAGGTGGATGTGCTGTTGGCTCGGTTGCTGCCACCTTATATCATCGTGCTGATTTTGGCGTTGCTGTTCTCGTTCTGGGCGGCACGATCCATGACTGCTCCTATTCATCTGATGATTGATAAGATGCGGCATTTCGAAATGGGCGCTAAGACGAACCATATCGAGTATCCGTATCACGATGAGTTAGGCGAACTGGTGGAGCGTTATAACCTGCTGGTGGATAAAGTGGAAGAATCGGCAGAACAGTTAGCGAAAGCCGAACGAGAGAGCGCTTGGCGAACGATGGCAAGGCAGATTGCGCATGAGATCAATAATCCTCTCACGCCGATGAAACTGTCCGTGCAGAAACTGCAACTCAAACGCGGAACGGATCAGTTTGACGCTTATTTTGACAAGACGACGAAGATGTTGATTTCCGAGATCGATAATCTCGCGCATATAGCGCAGTCGTTCTCGACTTTTGCCAAACAGCCGGAAGTCGTGACGAGCGAAGTGGATGTGGCTGAGAAACTGTCGCATGTCATTACTCTGCAACGTGAGAACGACGAACAGATACCCGTTCGTTATGTCGGACCGGATTCAGGTGTCATGGGAATGGCGGACAAAGAGCAGATCTCGCAGGTCTTTGTGAACATCATCCGTAACGCTATTCAGGCGGTTAGCGGAGCAGGGCTTGCTCAAAACGGCGACATCATCGTTGTGCTTAACGCCTTGTATTCGGAGAAGGAGATGGAGATTCGGATCTCCGATAACGGACCCGGTATTCCGCAGGATATTCAGGAGAAGATCTTCCGTCCTAACTTCACCACGAAGTCCAACGGAAACGGTCTCGGGCTTGCTATTTCCAAACATATAGTGGAAGGTTCCGGCGGACGGATTGCATTCGAGACTTCGCCGAAAGGAACGACTTTCTATATTTATCTACGTAAACAGATCAGCTGATGTTTTTCCAGATTGTTCATCCCACAGAGGCGCTCAGACCGTATATATCGCGCTACGTGTTTGTGCGTGCGGAAGGCTCGACGGACACGATGACGCCTCCTGAGGACGATCCGCGTTTTGTGAACGGCAAACACGTTCAGCCTTTGTTGCCTAATTACGGCAGTTTTATTTTCGTTCGAAACGCCGTGGTGGAAGTGGGCGGCAAACGATCCGATGAACTGATGCTGTTGGGCGCGAACCAGACGACTTTGGGTCTGACGACGCTGAGCGGATGGTTTGAAGGAATGATGCTTGATTTTGAACCCGGAGGAATGCATGTGTTGACGGGTATCGATCTGCAGCAGTTGTCCGGTCAAGTGCTTACGGCTCATGAGAGCGGCGATGAGGGGCTGTTGTGTCTGGATCAGATCTTCAAATCAAGCCCGACGGCGGAGTCTATCGCGACGCAGTTGGATGCTTTCTTCTTGGGGCGTATTCCGCAGAAAACCGATGCCCACTATGCGCGGCTAAGCAAAGTGATTGCGGCTTGCGATGAGGCGAAAGGCAATATATCTGCGGCGGAATTGGCGTCCGTCGCTTGTCTGGGCGAAAGGCAGTTCCTGCGGGTCTTTCGCAATTATGTGGGTATTCCGCCTAAACAGTTTGTGCGTTTGAGACGTTTTCATCGAACTTTGCAGGACATGCAGTCTCAAGCGGCGCAAGGACAAACGATTGACCTGTTGGCAACCGTTCTGAGACACGGCTACTATGACCTGAGTCACGCCGCCTTGGAGTTTCAGCAGATGAGATGCGTCTCTCCCGGGCAGTTTAGGATGTTAGGCATCCCTTTGACACCGGATTTTTCGGTCTTTTTTGCATAAAAATGCTTGGATGTCCGTTTTTTCATATACCGTTTGCGTAAAAAGCAGTACTTTTGCACAAAATTTTTAAATGCAAGTACTATGAATATCAAAAATGTTATCAAATCAGGGCTGTGGCTGTTATTGGTTTTTGCCCTTTCAGCAAACTGCTATGCAGAGACCATCAAAGGTTCTGTCAAGGATGTCAATGGTCATCCGATGCCGTATGTCACGATCTCTGTTCTTGACAAAGATTCCGTTCTCCTTACCGGCGATATTACCGATGAGCAAGGCAGATACAGCATAGAATCTCCCTCCCTTGTGGGGAGGGGCGGGGAGAGGTTCCTTATTCAAGCCTCCTATGTCGGCTATCAGACCGTTTTTGGCGGACCGGATTTTGTGCTGCGCGAAGAGACCGAACGTCTTGCAGAAGTAGAGGTGAAAGCCAAGAAACCGCTTATTGAACGACAGATGGACAAGTTGGTGGTGAACGTCTCTGCTTCGCCGCTTTCGGCAGGCTCCAACGGAAACGATATTCTCCGTCGTTCGCCGGGTGTGCGGATCGACAAAGATGGTAATATTACCGTAAACGGTAAAGGTGTGGAGATCTGGATAGACGGTAAGCCCTCGTACCTGAGCGGACAACAACTCAAAGCGATGCTTGACGGAACGGACGGTAATACGATCGAGAAGATTGAGATCATCTCTAATCCTTCTGCCAAATACGATGCTTCGGGTCAAGGCGGCATCATCAATATCAAGACCAAAAAGAATATGATGAAAGGTCTGAACGGAATGCTTTCTGCCGGTTATGGCGGCATGTATTTCGGCGATGTCAAACGATGGTTGAACAACGATATGTTCTCGCTCAACCTCAATTATCGGGGCGAGAAGACCTATACTTTCGGTCAACTGACGCAGGTCTTTGCGCAGAATGATGCGGATTTTGAGACTCGCCGCACATCCCCTGCTATCGGTGGAGCCAAGGCAATGGAGAACTATTCGTATTCGGGCTATGATATTGAGTTTCAGTACTATATGATGAAATTGGGCAACGACTGGTATATTGATTCTGCCAATACGTTCGGTTTCATTCTGCAAGTCCCGTATATGCGAATCAAGCAAGACATCATCGATGATCGTAACATCGGTTATACCGTTATAGGTTCGGACACGACGTTCAGTCGTACCTCCACGAACACTTCGACGCAGGCTCCGCAACACACGGCGAACCTCAACTTCACGCACACGTTTAATGAGGCGTTGGAGAGGGAACTGACAGTCAATGTGGATTATAACCGCTATTCGTCCTGCGCGAAGAACATACAGAAATCCGATTTTGTCATTCGTTCGTTGGACTTGGATCTGCGTTCTCGTCAGACGGCGCAAATATACTCGGCGAAGTTGGATTTTCAGACCAAGTTCTGGCAAACCGGCATGATCGAGACGGGTGTCAAATATGCCCTTTCTTCGACCGATAACCATATGACGACGGACTCCACGGTCAATGGTGTTCTCAGTCCGCAAGCCGTTTCGGATTTCCGTTACCAAGAGCATGTGGCTGCGGCTTATATCTCCGTCGGCAAGCAGTTTGGCGAACACTGGTCGGTCAAACTCGGTCTGCGCGGAGAGTACACGTTCTCGCACGGCAACTGGACATCGGCGGACTCGATCACGAACAAGTCGTATTTTGATCCGTTCCCCACGGTCTATGTCGGTTATACCTCCAAACCGCTGGGTAAGTGGCAGCAACCGATAGCTGTGTCTGCATCGTACACAAGGCGCATCAAACGACCGAATTACTGGATGCTGAATCCTTTCCGGACCTATGTGGATGCGTATAGTTATCAGGAGGGCAACACGGATCTCTCGCCGGAGTTTAACAACGATGTGGAGCTGCATTTCAGTTGGACGCAATACCTCAATCTGACTTTCAATTTTGCACACACGCAGAATATGTTCAACCGCAAGACGGATATACTTGCCGACGGAACAGGCAGAATGCGTTGGGTTAATTTCGGTACTTGTACTACGCACGGCGGAAACATCTCTCTGACCGAGTTGCCTATAGTGCCCAAATACGAGAAATGCGATGAAAGCCAAATGGTAAATGGTAAATGTCCAAATCGTAAATTGTCCGGTGCTTGGTTAGCGCTAACCATCAATGCAGGCTGGTATCATTTCCTCAATAAATCATACGAAAAGAGGCCGGACGGTAAGCCGGTTTACGAACTCGGCAATCACTACGGTTATATAGGCGGCACGCTCTCGGCTTACTTGCCCAAAGAGTGGACCGTTACCTTTGACGGCAACTGGTCTTCGCCGATGACAACCGGTTATGAGCGGCAGGAGAGTACGTATTATCTGTCCTTTGGTATCCGTAAGATGTACATGAAAAAGGGACTTATTTTCAACCTCAATGTTCAAGATCTGGCGCGTTCGATGCGTTTCACGACTACCGATATGGGTCAGCAACCCGGTTACACGAGTTGGTATCAACAGACCGTTCGTCAGCAACGCGTCATGTTTTCGATCACATGGCTGTTCGGTCGTCAGCAGCAACATAAACACCGCCGTGTGGGCGAGCTTGACGAGTCTTCGCGTCTTGGCGGAGGTGAGGGAGTGTCTGCAGGAAAGTGATTTTCGAAAAATTATTGCAAAAATATTTGCATATTTGAAAAAAAAGCAGTAACTTTGTACCCGAATTTATTAGAACTCTAATAAACATGATATAATAACCTGAAAAACACACATTTTTATGAAAGTACAAAACATTATGCAGCAGTTGGCTGCGAAACATCCGGGTGAAGCAGAGTATCTGCAGGCGGTGCAAGAAGTGCTGGAGTCGATTGAAGAGGTGTACAACCAACACCCCGAGTTTGAGGCAGCTAAGATCGTGGAGCGTATGGTTGAACCCGACCGTATCTTCACGTTCCGCGTGACGTGGATTGATGACCAAGGCGAAGTGCAGACGAACCTCGGTTACCGCGTGCAGTTCAACTCGGCTATCGGTCCGTACAAAGGCGGTTTGCGTTTCCACAGAGCTGTGACGCCGTCGATGCTCAAGTTCTTGGGCTTCGAGCAGACTTTCAAAAACGCGCTGACGACCCTTCCTATGGGAGGTGCCAAAGGTGGCTCGGACTTTGATCCGGTCGGCAAATCCGACGCAGAGATCATGCGTTTCTGCCAAGCTTTCATGCTCGAACTGTGGCGTTGCATCGGTCCAGATCAGGACATCCCGGCAGGAGACGTCGGCGTTGGCGGACGTGAGATAGGATTCCTCAACGGCATGTACCAGAAGCTCGCACGCGAATATCATACAGGTGTCCTCACCGGTAAGGGAATGACTTGGGGCGGTTCGATCCTCCGTCCGGAGGCTACCGGTTACGGCGCTTTGTACTTCACGCAACATCTGCTCCATAAGGCAGGCAAAGATATTAAAGGCAAACGGGTCGCTCTCTCGGGCTTCGGAAACGTAGCATGGGGAGCCGCTAAGAAGGCAGTGGAGTTAGGAGCCAAAGTGGTAGCTATCTCCGGTCCGGACGGCGTGGTAGCCATCAAAGATGGTATCACCCAAGAGATGATCGATTACATGCTCGTCATGCGTGCTTCGAACCGCAATAAAGTGCAAGACATGAGCGATAAGTTCCCGAAAGAGTGCGCTTTCACCGCAGGCAAGAAAGCATGGTCGGTTCCGTGCGACATCGCACTGCCGTGTGCCTTCCAGAACGAGCTCTCCGAGGACGATGCGAAGGAACTGAAAGCCAACGGTTGTTGGTGTTGCTGCGAAGTATCGAACATGGGATGTCAGCCGGGGGCAATCCATTTCTTCCAACACAACGGCATACTTTTTGCTCCGGGTAAGGCAGTGAACGCAGGAGGTGTGGCTACTTCCGGTCTCGAAATGACCCAGAACGCCGAGCACCTCTCTTGGAAAGCCGAAGAAGTGGACGAGCGTCTCCATCATATCATGGAGTCGATTCACGAGCAATGTGTTCGTTACGGCACACAACCCGATGGCACAATCGACTACGTCAAGGGCGCTAACATCGCCGGATTTATGAAAGTAGCCACTGCAATGTTAGAGCAGGGTATCATCTAAAAAAAACTTCGTGATTACGTCATTACGTGATTACGTCATTACGAAAAAACTATGTATCAAGATTTTCAACAACACCTGCAAAAAACGCTGAATGAGATTCGCGAAGCAGGACTTTATAAGAACGAGCGCGTGATCATTACTCCGCAGTCTTCCGGCATTGCTGTAGAAGGCGGACAAGAAGTCATCAACTTCTGCGCAAACAACTACCTCGGACTCGCTGATAACAAAGAGCTTATTGAGGCAGCGAAAGCCCGTATGGATGCGCGCGGTTATGGTATGGCTTCGGTGCGTTTTATCTGCGGTACGCAGGACACCCACAAGGAACTTGAACGCGTCATCTCCGATTTCTTCGGAACGGAAGACACGATCCTTTATGCCGCTTGTTTTGATGCGAACGGAGGACTTTTCGAACCGCTGCTGACGGAAGAGGATGCGATCATCTCTGATGCGCTCAACCATGCGTCTATCATCGATGGTGTGCGTCTTTGCAAGGCGGTGCGTTACCGTTATGCCAACGGTGACATGGCGGATCTCGAGGAGCAGCTCAAGAAAGCGCAAGCACAGCGCTTCCGTATCATCGCTACCGATGGTGTCTTCTCTATGGACGGTAACGTCTGTCCGCTGGATAAGATCTACGAGCTTGCACAGAAATACAACGCCCTCGTCATGGTGGATGAGTCGCACTCCGCCGGAGTTGTCGGCAAGACCGGACACGGTGTGACCGAACTCTATAACATGCGCGGTAAGATAGAGATCATCACCGGCACGCTTGGTAAGGCTTTCGGCGGTTCGGTCGGCGGCTTCACGACAGGTAAGAAAGAGATCATTGACCTGCTGCGTCAACGCAGTCGTCCGTATCTCTTCTCGAACTCCATTCCTCCGATGATTGCTGCGGCGGGTATCAAGACCTTCGAGATCCTCACGCGTTCCAACGAACTGCAAGATCGTCTGCATGAGAACACGGCGTATTTCGTGGAGAAAATGCGTGCTGCAGGCTTCGATATCAAACCGACGCAGTCGGCTATCTGTGCAGTCATGCTCTACGATGCGCGTCTCTCGCAGGACTTCGCTGCTGCCCTCCAGAAAGAAGGCATCTACGTCACCGGATTCTATTATCCGGTTGTGCCGAAAGGTCAGGCGCGTATCCGCGTACAGGTGTCCGCTGCGCACACACGCGAACAATTAGATAAATGTATTGCCGCCTTCACCAAAATCGGCAAGGAGTTAGCAGTATTACACTAGATAGACTAGATAGACTAGACAGACTAGAAAACAATGAAAGCTTTAGTTAAGAAATACGCCGAACCGGGAATCTGGATGGAAGATGTACCGATGCCGGAAATGGGTGTCAATGATGTCCTGATCAAAGTCACCAAAGCCGCTATCTGCGGAACGGATCTGCATATGTATAAGTGGGACGCATGGTCTCAATCACACTGCAAACCGCCTTACACCATGGGACATGAGTTCGTGGGTATCGTGGCGGACTGCGGTCCCGGTGTTCGCAACTTCAAAATAGGCGACCGTGTGACGGCGGAAGGACATATTACGTGCGGACACTGCCGTAACTGCCGCCGAGGTATGGGGCATGTATGCGAGAACACGATCTCCCTCGGTATCATGGGACGAGACGGCTGTTTCGCAGAGTTCGTCTCTGTTCCCGAATCGAACGTGGTACGTGTTCATCCGCGTATTCCCGATGATTTCGCGGCTATCATGGATCCGTTCGGCAACGCTACGCACACCGCTTTGGCTTTCCCGCTGCTGGGTGAGGATGTGCTCATCACAGGAGCAGGACTCATCGGCACGATGGCGGCAGGTATCTGTCGTTATGCCGGAGCGAAGAACATCGTTGTTACCGACATCAATCCGCTCCGTCTGGAAATAGCCAAGAAAATGGGTGCTACCCTTACCGTCGATGGCTCCAAAGGTGAGACGATCCAAGATGCGATGTTCCAACTCGGTATCCGTGGTTTCGATGTGGGTCTGGAGATGTCCGGCGCACCCTCTGCCTTCAACGACATGATCGAGCATATGTACAAAGGTGCGAACATCGCGCAGCTCGGTATCCTGCCCTCGGAGACCAAGGTCAACTGGTCGGATGTCATCTTCAACGCTCTGACCATCAAAGGAATCACCGGACGTCGTATGTGGGAGACTTGGTACCAGATGGAGCAGATGCTCCTTGGCGGACTCGATCTCTCGCCGGTGATCACCCACCGCTACCAGTTCAAAGATTTCCAGAAGGGATTCGATGTCATGGTCAGCGGACAATGTGGAAAAGTTTTATTGGAATGGTAAATATGAAAAAGATTTTCTTTAGCGTTTTGCTGCTTGTCTGCGGCATCGCAACGATGGCTGCACAACTGCCTGAAGGCTTGCAGCAGTACACTTTGAACAACGGGCTCACCGTCATGCTCTGGGAAGACCAAGACCTGCCCGATGTGTTTGGAGCTACCGTCACTCGTGCCGGTTCGATTGACGAACCCGAGACAGCGACCGGTTTGGCTCACTATCTGGAGCATATGCTCTTCAAAGGCACCGACCGTATGGGCGCGCTCAATTGGGAGAAAGAGAAACCCTATTACGAGCATATCATCGCCCTCTACGACACCCTCGCGATGACGGAAGACCCCAAGGAACGCGATGCTATTCAGCTCAAAATCAACGAACAGAGTATCCTCGCTGCTCAGTATGGAGCGACCGATGAGTTCTCGAACCTGATTCAGTCCATCGGTGGCGAAGGACTCAATGCCGCTACCTCGTATGACTACACGTTCTATCATAACAGCTTCCCGTCTTACCAGATGGAGCGTTGGCTTACCCTCTATGCCGATCGTCTGACGAATCCGGTCTTCCGTTCGTTCCAAGCCGAGTTGGAGAACGTCTTCGAGGAGTATAACATGTACTCCGACGATAACAGCCAGCATGTGACTAAGTTCGTTGCTGCTGAGGCTTGCAAAGGTACCCCGTACGAGCGGGACATCATCGGTTATCCGCAGGACCTCAAGAACCCCAAGATGCGTCAACTCATCGAGTTCTTCAATACGTGGTATGTGCCTAATAATATGGCACTTATCCTCGTTGGTAACTTCCATTCCGAGGAGGTGAAACCGCTCATTGAGAAGATCTTCGGTGCCATGGAGTCCAAGCCGCTGCCTGCTCGTAACACATGGACGGACACCGAGTTCGCCAAAGACGAGCGTTTCAAAGCGCGTCTGGGCTATTACCCGATGCTCATCGAGGAATACAAAGGTGTCAAGACCGGTGACAAAGACGAGCTGGCTCTTCAGATCGCTTGCGAACTGCTCTCCAACGATATGGGTATCGGTCTCTTGGACGAACTGCAGTCCGACAACGAGTTCCTCGCTGCTCAAGCTTCGCTCCGTCCGGCACGTGAGATGGGACGAATCCAGATCATGGCAATCCCGTTCCTCAACACCTCTTCGCGTGAGTATAACTCCATGAAAGAGACCGAGAACTCCGTGAAGAAAGCCATGGACAAACTGCTCAATGGTGAGGTTTCGGACGAGCTCTTCGAGTCCGTTCGCCGCAGTCTCCTTCAGGAGTACGACCGTTCGATGGAGTACCAGTACACCAAATCGATGATGCTGCTCCAGAGTTTCGCTTATCAAGTGCCGCTGGAGAAAATCTTTGCTGAGAAAGAGGAAGTAGCCAAAATAACCAAAGCCGAAGTGCTGGCTGTGGCTAAGACCTATTTCTCTGCTCCTAAGAAAACCTTCGAGATCACCGAAGGAAACCCCAAGAAAGAGAAACTTGCCAAACCGCAGATCAAACCCCTCGAACCCGGTAAAGGACAATCGGAGTATTACAAGAACTTCTCCTCTATCCCTGCCGGCAAACTCGTGCCGAAGTTCGTGGACCTCAAGGACATCGACCAGGACCGTTTTGCGGAAAACGTGTACGTCTATGTCACCCCGAACCCCAAGAACCATATCTTCACCCTCAAACTCAAATACGGCATCGGTACGTACGAGAAGCCGCTGCTTGATTTTGCAGTCAATATGATGAATGAGGCAGGTATCAAAGGTGCACCGGGTACCAAAGGTACATCCGTCAATGAGTTCCGTGAGAAACTGGCGAAACTCGGTGCTACTTGTACCTATTCCGCTACGCCGAGCTACGTGGTAGTCTATATCGAAGGCGATGAGGCACATCTCCAAGAGATCATCTCCCTCGTTAACCTCCATATGAACTTCCCCGAGTTCTCCTCTGAGGGACATAAGAAACTGAATGCCATCGTTGGACGTGAACTCAGTTCCCGTTGGTACATAGAGCGTAAGAACTCCGACATGCGTGCCGCTGCGGCGCTCGAGTATGTCATGTACGGCGACAACTCGCATTTCATCAAACGTGTGCCCGAACGTAACATCTTCGACCCCGCTATGGGTATCATCCTCGTAGAGGAAGACTTGGAGGCGGAGTGGAAGAAAGCCCTCGGTTACGAGTTGGAGATCCACTATGCCGGACAGCTCCCTGCGGACTCCGTCAAGTTGGCGCTCTATCAGCATATGTCTGTCTCGAACCCTGCTAACCCCACCACCTCGCCGGTGGATCGTCCGCGTACGAAGTTCAACAAGACCGAGCTCTATTTCCTTTCGGACCCCGATATGCAGCAGGCAAAGATATACTTCCTCATCGAAGGTACGCCTTATTCCATCAACGAAGCCGTTCAGTATGAGGCGTTTAACGAGTATTTCGGAGGTGGCTTCTCCGGCCTTGTCATGAATGAGATCCGTGAGAAACGTTCGATGGCTTATACCGCAGTCGGTGCGTTCCGTACTCCGGCTATCCAGCAGCGTAACACCTATTTCTTCGGCTACGTCGGTACGCAGTCCGATAAGGTCAACGATGCTATCAATGTGTACTGCTCGCTGCTCGATTCGATGCCGCGCAATCCGGAGAACATTGGCAACATCCGTACGATCTTGCGTCAGTCTATGCTCTCGAATCATCCCACCTTCCGCTCCAAGAGCGAGGTAATGACCAATTGGATGAGACTTGGCTATCAGATCGACCCGGCTACCCTTCAGATCCGTCAAGTCCAGAAACTCAAATTCGAAGACATCGAGCGTTTCTACGAAGAGCATATCCAAGGCAAACCCGTGAAGATCCTCGTCATCGGCGACCCCAAACTCATCGACCAAAAAGCCCTCAAAGCGAAGTTCGGTAAGGTCAATAAGTTGAGCGGAGACAAGATCTTCGGAGAATAAAAAGTATTACAAATGTCAAATCTCAATTCTCAAATATCAAATCAATGTTCACAAACCCATCGCAGTGGGTTTGTGAACATTGTTGGTAACCCCAACGTCGGCAAATCGACCCTCATGAACGCCTTGGTGGGGGAACGCCTTTCGATCATCACATCGAAGGCGCAAACCACCCGCCATCGTATCATGGGTATCGTCAACGGCGAGGATTTCCAGATGGTCTATTCCGATACGCCGGGTGTCCTCTCGCCGAACTACCAACTCCAGCGTCAGATGCTTGAGTTCTCCCGTTCAGCCCTTGTGGACGCGGACGTTCTCTTGTATGTCACCGAGCCGCAAGACACCATCGACCGCAATCCTGACTTCATCGAGAAAGTAAAAAAGATGTCTTCAGCAGGCTCGAGCGTGTTCCTTATTATAAATAAAATAGATCTCACGACACAGGAAACCCTCGAACGATTAGTTGAGTTCTGGAAAAACCAACTTCCGGAAGCAACCATCTTCCCTATCTCAGCACAGGAGAAATTCGGCGTTTCGCAGCTCTTTGACGCTATCAAAGATGCACTGCCTGTCGGTCCTCCTTTCTTCCCGAAAGACCAGCTGACCGACAAGCCCGCACGCTTCTTTGTCAACGAGATCATCCGCGAGAAGATCCTCCAGAACTACGACAAAGAGATCCCGTACTCCGTCGAAGTCGAAGTAGAATCCTTCAAGGAAGAGGACAAACTCATTCGCATTGACGCAGTGATATATTGCGAACGAGAATCCCAGAAAGGCATCATCATCGGCAAAGCCGGTTCTGCCCTCAAGCGCGTCGGCTCGCAGGCACGCAAGGACATCGAGGACTTCTTCCAAAAGCAGGTCTTTCTCCAGCTCTTCGTCAAAGTGGACAAGGATTGGCGTTCCAACACCAACCGCCTCAAGCACTACGGCTACGATCTCTCCTGATAATCAATCCGCCTTTATCTATCCGCCAATCTTGGCGGATTTTTTATGTCCTATTCCCGGCGGTATTCCGCCGGATATATGTCATTTCCCCTTCTCCTCTGCCATTTTGTCAGCCTTTTTCTGCCAAATCCCCTTTGGCACGCCTTTTGTCATTATTTGGGTGACTAGTTCCCTAGTGCATCTAGTACATCTAGAAAATCTAGTGCGACTAGTAAACTATAAATCGAAAATAAATTAATGAAAGGAAAAATACTATGTCTAAAATTATTGGAATTGACCTCGGTACCACAAACTCGTGTGTAGCCGTAATGGAGGGTAACGAACCGATCGTTATCGCAAACGCTGAAGGTAAACGTACTACGCCTTCTGTAGTCGGATTCATCGATGGCGGTGAGCGTAAAGTGGGTGACCCTGCTAAACGTCAAGCAATCACAAACCCGACCAAAACTATCTATTCTATCAAACGTTTCATGGGCGAAACCTATGATCGTCTGCAATCTGAGATCGCACGCGTTCCTTATAAGGTAGTGAAAGGTGATAACAACACCCCGCGTGTGGACATCGACGGACGTCTCTACACCCCGCAGGAGATCTCGGCGATCATCCTTCAGAAGATGAAGAAAACCGCTGAGGACTACCTCGGACAAGAGGTGACCGAAGCTGTCATCACAGTGCCGGCATACTTCAACGACTCGCAACGTCAGGCTACGAAGGAAGCCGGTGAGATCGCAGGTCTCAACGTACGCCGTATTGTCAACGAGCCGACCGCAGCTGCCTTGGCTTATGGTCTTGACAAGTCCAACAAGGACATGAAGATCGTTGTCTTCGACTGCGGTGGTGGTACACACGATGTATCCGTGCTCGAACTCGGTGACGGTGTCTTCGAGGTAAAAGCAACCGATGGTGATACACACCTTGGTGGTGACGATTTCGATCATCGTATCATCGATTGGCTCGTTCAGGAGTTCAAGAACGAGAACGGTGGAGCGGACCTTTCCAAAGACCCGATGGCTATGCAGCGTCTGAAAGAGGCTGCCGAGAAAGCAAAAATCGAGCTTTCGTCCTCTACCTCTACGGAAATCAACCTGCCGTATATCATGCCGGTCAACGGTGTTCCTGCTCACCTCGTTAAGACCCTGACGCGTGCTAAATTCGAGCAACTCATCGACGACCTGATCCAGCGTACCATCGCTCCGTGTCGTACTGCGCTCCAGAACGCAGGCCTCACGACCTCCGATATCGACGAGATCATCCTCGTAGGTGGTTCGACACGTATCCCGGCTATCCAGGATGCAGTACAGAAATTCTTCGGTAAAGCTCCGTCGAAGGGCGTTAACCCGGACGAGGTAGTAGCCGTAGGTGCAGCCATCCAAGGTGGTGTCCTCACCGGCGATGTAAAAGACGTCCTCCTGCTCGATGTAACCCCGCTGTCACTCGGTATCGAGACCATGGGCGGTGTCATGACCAAGATGATCGAAGCCAACACCACTATCCCGACCAAGAAGACCGAGACCTTCACCACCGCTGTGGATAACCAGCCTTCTGTAGAGATCAAAGTGCTCCAGGGTGAGCGTCCAATGGCGGCTCAGAACAAGCAGATCGGTATCTTCCACCTCGATGGTATCATGCCGGCTCGTCGTGGCGAACCGCAGATCGAAGTAACCTTCGATATCGACGCCAACGGTATCTTGAACGTCACCGCCAAGGACAAAGCTACCGGTAAGGAG